>NZ_JBFRFT010000008.1:0-189833 GCF_052114965.1 Microvirga sp. 2TAF3
AGAGCGGCTCAAGGCGAGAGCTGCCCGCAGCCTCGAAGCCTTGGAAGCAGAACTCAAACCAGCCCTCGACGCCATCACTGCAAAAGATGCCCGAGGCTGGATCAGGCACGCCGGCTATGTCCTACACTGAAACCAAAAGCGCTTTAGTTTATGTCCTTGTCGCCTTCCTTTCACCGCGAATTGCTCGGCGCCCGAAGAGCGTTCGCTATCGCTCAACTTGAACTCCGCAGCCTGCGCATCGCCCTCGCGCATAAGCTCTTCAACCCCAATCAGCCGCGCGTTCCGGCTGGAAGTCCTAATGGTGGGCAGTGGGTGGGAGAAGGCGATAGCGGTGGCGAAGCCCGTGTCGAAACCGTCAATTTACGCTCGCGCCGACAGGGCGGCGGCACCCGCGTCATTCAAGGGCGAGTCTATGAGACCACGCCGGGTCAGGAATTACGCCTTGCGGAATCGGAAGCTCGTGCGGGCGCGCTTGTCCGAGCAGTGCAAAGTCGAGATCCTCGTTGGCGACCAAGTCCAAGCATCTATGAAGGCGTTGAAGGAGAGATCCTGGCGAATGAGTCGAATGCCTTGCAAGCCGCCGTTCGCCTCCGGGAATTGCAAGTACGAGAGCCTATCTGCCGTCCTGCGGGCGATGCTATCGTCCCAAACGGACAATGGATTGGGGCGCGCGAGGGACGCGCCACAATTGGCACTCGGACAGTACCAACCTCAGAATTCAAAGAATTGCTGGAAGCTGTCCTTCCGGGCGCCCAAGTCGTGCAATCTCCCGTAGGTTATCAAGGTCGCTGGTATCGACAACCAGATGGGTCTGTTTTCGGAATTCGGTGGAGTGAGCAACATGGCGTAACTTTTGATATTATCCGGAGTAATAACCCACTGGTCCGCAATGGCGATAAAGTGCATCAAAAATGACCGACGAACCCCGTGACAAGCGCTCCGGCGAAACCGTGAGCGAATACATCAAACAGGTCGCTAACGAACTATCTGTCGACGCGGTCGGCATGTGGCAAATCGTGCCGGGAGGGCGTTACGATTTCGGCTTCGAAGGCGAAGCCCTGACTGAGTACGTGCGTCGCTGCGTCGCCGAGTTGCTCTCACGCGGCGCTGTGCCGGTGGTCGGCGGTGGACTCGACGGCGAGCACGAGTGGATCGTGCAGCGGCAATACGGCTTCACGCCCGAAAAAATCATCGACAACGTCGTGCGCGAGTGGCTGGCGAACGGCGCCAAAGACGAGGACCCCGGTGGGCTTTGGTTCGCGCTGAAAGAATACGCTTGGACGCCTCCAGGGTAGAATACGTGAAATCATAAACTCCACATCGGGGCGCTGACTGACTTTGTCAGTGATGGCGAATGCGGAACGCAGAAAGGACCGAGGATGAACACGCCCTCCAAACCCACCCTCACCGGCGGCTGCCAATGCGGCGCGGTGCGCTATGCGCTTGCCTCGGAGCCGACAGGCGCCAGCATCTGCCATTGCCGCATGTGCCAGAAGGCTTTTGGCAATTACTTCGCGCCGCTCACGGGTGTGCCTTTGAAAGATCTCGTGTGGACGAAGAGCGAGCCCGGCATTTTCAAAAGCTCGGAGGCCGTCGAGCGCGGGTTCTGTCGGGATTGCGGGACGCCGCTGTCGTTTCGCTACGTGGAGAGCAACCGCATCAGCGTCTCGATCGGAAGTCTCGACGATCCGGGCCGTGTGCAGCCGGAAACCCAATACGGCATGGAAAGCCGCCTCGCCGCGTTCGAGACGCTGCACACCCTCCCCGAGACGGAAGACAGCGCGACGCCGGAAGAGTTGGCGAAAATGGCTTCTCGCCAGCACCCGGATCACGATTGATGGCGGCGGAGGGTGTCATTCCCGTCCGGAGCGTAGCGGAGGGGAAGGGAATCCATGACCACCCTCGGCGTTTCTCCTGGATCCCCTTCCCGGCCTGACGGCCGCCGGGGATGACAAGGGGGCCGGCTTCAGAATGACGGCGGCGGGTCTCTTCAAACGCCCTCCCGCCGGTCCTTGCGTGCCTCTATCACCTCATCGATATGCTGCGCCATCGTCGGATTGGCGTCGATCAATTGATGCAAATCCTCCGCATCGAGCACGAGCAGCTTGCAGGTTGTGACGGCTTTCACCGTCACGCCCCGGCGACGGCGCTTCAACACGCCGATCTCGCCGAAGAAATCCCCCGGCCCCAGCCGTACGGCCTCACCGGGCAACAGCACCTCCACCTCGCCGGAGGCGATCAGATACATGGAATGCGCCAGCTCGCCCTTGTGGACGATGATCTCTCCCGGTGTGCAGCTCTGGGACCGCAAGCGGTGCATGACGGATGCGATTTCCTCCGCGCTGAGATCCTCGAAGAGCGGCACCCGCACCACCATGCTCCAGGTGATGATGAAGTCGTGTCGGTGGATCTCCCGCGAGAAAGCGCTGGCGATGATGCCTACCGGCAGGGCGAGCATGACCAGACCCGCGACGGCGGTGATGCCGGCAATCGCGCGCCCCAGCGGCGTGATGGGCACCACATCGCCATAGCCCACCGTCGTCAGGGTGAGAATCGCCCAGTACATGGCCTCGGGAATGGTGCCGAACTTGTCGGGCTGCGCCTCCCGCTCGACAAGGTTCATGGCGGAAGCCGCGATGAGCACCGTGCCCAGCAGAATGACGCCGCAGGCGATCAGGGCGCGCCGCTCGGAATAGATGGCCTCGATCAGGCTCGTCAGGCCGGGCGAATAGCGGGCGAGCTTGAAGAAGCGGAAGAGCCTGAGCAGCAGAAAGACGCGCAGGCTCTCGATATCCCAATAGGCCAGATAGAACGGCAGGATCGCGAGCAGGTCGATGACCGATTGCGGATGCAGAGCCCATTTGAGCCGCGCATGCCAGGGCTTCAAATGCCGCCAGGGCGCATGCTCCGGCGCGCACCAGAAGCGGGCCGCATATTCCGCCGTGAAGATGACGCCGCTGAGAACTTCGATGGCGATGAAAAGCCACCACCAGGTGCTTTCCAAGGACGGCACGCTTTGCAGCACCACCGCCGTCACATTGACGATGATGAGGGTGACGAGAAAAATATGAACGGCGTGAACGACCGGGCCGCTCACGCTGCTCCGTTCCAGAACCTCGTAAACTCGGCGCCGTGTCGGGTGTGAACGTTCCCGTGACACGGCGCCTGTCCTTATGCTGCGGTGGAGAGCGCCGCCTCGACCGCCGCGAGAGCGGCCTCCGCCTGCGCTCCGTCGGGGCCACCGGCCTGGGCCATGTCGCGCCGTCCGCCGCCGCCCTTACCGCCGAGCTTTTCGGCGCCGGCGCGAACGAGGCTGACCGCATCGACCTTGGCCGTCAGATCCTCCGTGACGCCGACGACGATGCCCGCCTTGCCGTCCTCCGCGACGCCGACGATGGCGACGACGCCGGAGCCGAGACGCTTCTTGCCCTCGTCCGCGAGGCTCTTGAGATCCTTCATCTCGACGCCCGAAACCGCGCGGGCCATGAGCTTGATGCCGCCCACGTCGCGGACCGGCTCGCCCTCGCTAGAGCCGCCGCCCATGGCGAGCTTGCGGCGCGCCTCCGTCAGTTCGCGCTCGAGCTTGCGCTTGTCTTCGAGAAGCGCGGAGAGACGGTCCGCCGCCTCGTCGACCGGAGTCTTGAGCAGGCCCGCGATCTCGCGCAAGCGACGGCTCTCGCCTGCCAGATGGCGGCGCGCCGCGTCGCCCGTCATGGCTTCGAGACGGCGCACGCCCGCGGCCACCGCGCCCTCGGAGACAACGGTGATGACGCCGATATCGCCGGTGCGGTTCACATGGGTGCCGCCGCATAGCTCGACCGAGAAGGTCTTGTTGCCGTCGGCCTTGCCCATGGAGACCACGCGCACCTCATCGCCGTATTTCTCGCCGAAGAGCGCACGCGCGCCGGACTCGATCGCCTCTTCCACACCCATAAGCTTGGTCACGACCGGCTCGTTCTGCAAAAGCACCCGGTTGGCGATCTCCTCCACTTGGACCAGCTCTTCCTCGCCCATGGGCTTGGGATGGCTGAAGTCGAAGCGCAGGCGGTCGGGCGCGACGAGCGAGCCTTTCTGCGCCACGTGATCGCCCAGCACCTGCCGCAGCGCCTCGTGCAGGAGGTGGGTGGCGGAATGGTTGGACCGCACGGCGGAGCGGCGCTCGTGATCGACGATCAGCTCGAGCGACTGATTGAGCTTGAGCGTGCCGTGCTCGACGAGCACGTGATGGACAAACAGGTCGCCAAGCTTCTTCTCGGTGCCGGTGACGCGCACCCGCGCGCCCTCGCCCTGCATGATGCCGGTATCGCCGACCTGACCGCCGGATTCGCCGTAGAACGGCGTCTGGTTGAGCACCACGAGGCCGGTCTCGCCGGGCTTGAGCTCACTCACTTCCTTGCCGTCCTTGAGCAGCGCGAGAACCAGCCCCTCGGCGGTCTCGGTATCGTAGCCGAGGAAGTCGGTCGCGCCGATGCGCTCCTTGACGCCGAACCACACGGTCTCGGTCGCCGCCTCGCCCGAGCCGGACCAAGCCGCGCGAGCCTTCTCGCGCTGGCGCTCCATGGCCGTCTTGAAGGCATCCGTATCGACACCGATGCCGCGCGGCTTCAGGGCGTCCTGCGTCAGGTCGAGCGGGAAGCCGTAGGTGTCGTAGAGCGTGAAGGCCGTCTCGCCGGAAAGGTTCTGTCCCTTCGTCAGGTCACGGGTTTCCTCGTCGAGGATCGAGAGGCCGCGCTCCAGGGTCTTGCGGAAGCGGGACTCCTCGAGCTTCAGCGTCTCGGTGATCAGCGCCTCGGCCCGCACCAGTTCCGGATATGCCTGCCCCATCTCGCGCACGAGCGTGGGCACGAGGCGATACATCAGCGGGTCGTGGGAGCCGAGCAGCTGAGCATGGCGCATAGCGCGGCGCATGATGCGGCGAAGCACGTAGCCGCGGCCCTCGTTCGACGGCAGCACGCCGTCGGCCACCAGGAAGGACGAGGCGCGCAGGTGATCGGCGATGACCCGGTGCGAGGCCTTGCGCTCGCCTTCCGGCGCCACGCCGGTCGCATGCGCCACCGCCTCGATCAGGGCGCGGAACAGGTCCGTGTCGTAGTTCGAGTGCACACCCTGCAGGATCGCTGCCATGCGCTCCAGGCCCATGCCCGTATCGATGGAGGGCTTGGGCAGCGCGATGCGCTTGCCGGGCTCGATCTGCTCGTATTGCATGAAGACGAGGTTCCAGAATTCCAGGAACCGGTCGCCATCCTCGTCCGGGCTGCCGGGCGGGCCGCCCCAGAGCGCGTCGCCCTGGTCGATGAAGATTTCCGAGCACGGGCCGCAGGGGCCGGTATCGCCCATCTGCCAGAAATTGTCCGAGGTCGGGATGCGGATGATCTTGGAATCCGAGAACCCGGCGATCTTCTTCCACAGATCCGCCGCCTCGTCGTCGTCGTGATAGACGGTGACGAGAAGCCGGTCCTTGGTGACGTTGAACTCCTTGGTGATCAGATTCCAGGCAAGCTCGATGGCATGCTCCTTGAAGTAATCGCCGAAGGAGAAATTCCCCAACATCTCGAAGAAGGTGTGATGCCGGGCGGTGTAGCCGACATTGTCGAGGTCGTTATGCTTGCCGCCCGCGCGCACGCTCTTCTGAGCGGAGGCCGCGCGGGTATAGGGCCGCTTCTCGGCGCCGGTGAAGACATTCTTGAACTGCACCATGCCGGCATTCGTGAACATCAGGGTCGGGTCGTTGCGCGGCACGAGGGGGCTCGAAGGCACGACCTCATGGCCGTTCTTGGCGAAGTAATCGAGGAAGGCCGACCGGATTTCGTTGACGCCGCTCATGAAACTCTAAGCTCGGATAGGGGCCGAAGGCCCGAAAAGGGTTGTGGAGGCAGGTTTTAGACGCAGCCTGAGGCGCTGTCGAGGCGGCGTTTCACTCTTCATAGCGGGTTCGCGAAGAAGCGGCGCCATGACGGACGACCTGAGACTGATTTAGGGGTTGCCGCGGCTGCAGGGAATAGGCTGCACCTTCACCTCCCCGAGGGAGGTGAAGCGGGAACCATGAAAAAGGAAAGACCGCCGCGATCTCTCGCGACGGCCTGCTATTTGCCCTTGAAGGAGAGCAAAACCTTAATCGGCGGTGCCTTCGTCGAGGTCTTCCGCGGTCGGGGTTGCCTGCTCCAGGATGCGGTCGGCGAGCAGGCCGGCATTCTGGCGGATGAGGGCTTCGATCTTGTTGGCGACCTCGGGGTTGTCGCGCAGGAACTGCTTCGAGTTCTCGCGGCCCTGGCCGAGGCGCTGGCTGTCGTAAGAGAACCAGGCGCCCGACTTCTCGACGATGCCGGCCTTGACGCCGAGATCGATGAGCTCGCCCACCTTCGAGACGCCCTCGCCGAACATGATGTCGAACTCGACCTGCTTGAAGGGCGGCGCGACCTTGTTCTTGACGACCTTGACGCGCACCGAGTTGCCGATCGGATCGTCCCGGTCCTTCAGGGTCGAGACGCGGCGGATGTCGAGGCGCACGGAGGCGTAGAACTTCAGCGCGTTGCCGCCCGTCGTCGTCTCAGGGCTTCCGTACATCACGCCGATCTTCATGCGGATCTGATTGATGAAGATCACCATCGTATTCGAGCGCGAGATCGAACCGGTGAGCTTGCGCAGGGCCTGGCTCATGAGGCGGGCCTGGAGACCCGGCTGAACGTCGCCCATCTCACCGTCGAGCTCGGCCTTCGGGGTGAGCGCCGCCACCGAGTCGACGACCAGCACGTCGATCGCGCCGGAGCGTACCAGCGTGTCGGCGATCTCAAGCGCCTGCTCGCCCGTGTCGGGCTGGGAGATCAGGAGATCGTCCAGATTGACGCCGAGCTTGCGGGCATAAACCGGATCCAGAGCATGCTCCGCATCCACGAAGGCGCAGACGCCACCCTTCTTCTGGGCTTCGGCGATGGTGTGGAGGGCCAGCGTCGTCTTGCCCGACGATTCCGGTCCGTAGATCTCGATGACGCGGCCGCGCGGCAGGCCGCCGACGCCAAGCGCGATATCGAGGCCGAGCGATCCCGTCGAGATGGTTTCGATTTCAACTGGCTGCTGGCCCTTGCCGAGCCGCATGATCGAGCCCTTGCCGAAGGCGCGTTCGATCTGAGAGAGCGCTGCGTCGAGAGCTTTCGACTTGTCTTTATCCATTGATGAGCTTTCCACCAGTCTCAAAGAAGACTGCGACATGACCAAGCATCCTTATGGCACGGAGGGCTATTGAATCTCAACGCGGTGTTGAGGCGATATATGTACCCTTTTTGTTCTCGGACGCAAGTTCCTTTTTTGTTCGCCTTGTGGATAGTGGCAGAGGGACAAAGGAGACCAAATTCCCCTCCCTTGAGATCCGAAAACCGCCTTGAGACCTGAAAAATTGGAAACTCAAGACGACACCGCCCCATTTCGATCCTACGCCGTCAATATTCGGAAAAGCCCGTCGACGTCTATCAATGCTAAGCTTGTGTATTTGAGCGCAGCGATTTTCAAAGAAGCACAAAAATTGAAATTAAATAGATAATTCCAACGATCAAATGCTGAATTTATGCATCGCTCGACCAATAAAGTTTCCTATTGATGTCACTATTTGCTCACACCACCCTCATCGGGGCAACCCGGAAGATCATTATCTCTTGCTCCGTGGAAAGTAGATACTGAGCAGACTGCATTCCGTTTTCCTGCGCCCTTTTCAATCGTTTGGAGACAGGACATCGACTCCAGGAGAAAACGCCATGGCGACAATCATCGGAAACAATCAGCGGAACGTACTTTTCGGCACGGTCGGTAACGATTTCATTTCCGGACTTGGAGGCAATGACTCGCTGTTCGGACTCGCTGGGAATGACCGGATCTTCGGCGGCTCAGGGAACGACCGCCTGGATGGCGGTCTCGGCAACGATCGGCTCTTCGGCGATGCGGGCAACGACACGCTGTTTGGAGGAGCGGGAAACGATTCTCTGGACGGAGGAATCGGCAACGACAGGCTCGATGGCGGCACGGGAAACGATCGGCTCTTCGGAGGTTCCGGTAACGATCGCCTCGATGGAGGAGCGGGGAATGATCGCCTGGACGGCGGGACCGGCGACGATGTGCTGAACGGCGGCTTGGGCGACGACGCTTTGTTTGGCGGCGCCGGCAACGATGCCCTGAACGGAGGCGACGGCAACGATTTCCTGGACGGCGGAATCGGCAACGATGTGTTGAACGGCGGCAACGGCGACGATTCACTCTTCGGCGGCGCGGGCGACGACGCGCTGTTTGGCGGTGCCGGCAACGACTCTCTCGATGGAGGAGACGGCAACGATGCGCTGAACGGCGGCACAGGCGCGGATTCGCTCAGCGGCGGTGCCGGCAACGACATCATCGCACCGGGCGCGGACACCAATGCGGACACCGTGAACGGCGGCGCCGGAACCGACACCGTGGACTATTCCGATGCGACAGCGGGAATCACCGTCAACCTTCAGACAAATACCTCGAGCGGCGCGGCGACCGGCGATACTTTTATATCGGTCGAGAGCGTCATCGGCTCGAACTTCGCCGATACGTTGACCGCAAAGGATGGCGGGACCGCGGATGGGGGCGGCGGCAACGACACGCTTACCGGCGCTGGGGCAGGAACCACGACGATCCTCAAGGGAGGCGCCGGAAACGATACGCTTTCGGGCATTTCATTCGGTCAGGAGTTGCTGCAACTCGAACTCAACAATGGGCCGGATACGATCAATTCCGTCTTCCGGACGACGGACGGCGATCGGCTGCTGATCGACAACGACGTGTTCAATATCGGCCTGGGCGTCTCGGCCAACGAAGTCAGGAATCTGGCGACCGGCCCGGCCACAGCCAATATTGCCACCGCCCAGTTCATTTTCGTGCAGGACACGCGGCAGCTCTTCTTCGATGCCGACGGCACCGGAACCACCTCTGCCCCGGTGCTGCTTGCAACAGTGAATTTCGCCGAAGGAGGAAACCAGCTCCTTGCCGGCGACTTCCTCGTCATCTGAAATATCGCATAGGGCAAGGTCGACTTTGCCCTATGCGACAGGCTCTGGGCCGCGCCGGACGATGCGCTCCTGAAGGAGCGCATCGGATGACCCAATGCGCTAGCGACCCATCGCCTGCTTCACCGTTTCGACCAGCTGGCGCAGGCTGAAGGGCTTGGGCAGGAAGTTGAACTCCTCGCCTTCTGGCAGGTTCTTCCGGAAGGCATCCTCGGCATAGCCCGACACGAAGATCACCTGCAGATCGGGATAGAGCTTGCGCAGTTCCCCCAGCAGGGTCGGCCCGTCCATCTCCGGCATCACCACGTCGGAGACGACGAGGTCGACGGGCGCTCCCCGCTCCTCGATGACCTGCAGCGCCTCGACGCCGGAGGCGGCCTCCAGCACCGTATAGCCGCGGGCCGTGAGCGCGCGGGCATTCACGGCGCGGACCGGATCCTCGTCCTCCACCAGGAGGATCGTTCCCTGGCCGGTCATGTCGGCGGCCGGCTTCCTGGCCTCCTCGGCCTTGGCTTCCTCCGGCACTTCCTGGGCCTCGGGGATATAGCGCGGCAGATAGATGCGGAAGGTCGTGCCTTGGCCGACTTGCGAATCCACGTCGATGAAACCACCGGATTGCTTGATGATGCCGAAGACGGTCGACAGGCCGAGGCCGGTGCCCTTGCCCACTTCCTTGGTGGTAAAGAAGGGCTCGAAGATCTTGTCGAGAACCTCCGCGCTCATGCCGGTACCGGTATCGGAAACCGAGATTGCCACGTATTCGGCAGGCGGCATGCCGCTCACGTTGAGGCGCTCCGCCTCGGGCGCCAGCACGTTCGCGGTCCGGATCGCGAGCTTGCCGCCGTCGGGCATGGCGTCACGGGCGTTGACCGCGAGATTTACGATCACCTGCTCGAACTGGTTCACGTCGGCCTTCACGAACCACAGATCGCGGCCATGGCTGAGGTCCAGCTCCACCCGCTCCCCGAGAAGGCGTTTCAGAAGCATGGACAGATCGTAGAGCCGGTCGTTGAGGTTGAGCACTTCCGGCCGCAGGGTCTGCCTGCGCGAGAAGGCAAGCAGCTGGCGCACCAGGCTCGCCGCCCGGTTCGCGTTCTGCTTGATCTGCATGATGTCCTGGAAGGACGGATCCGTCGGCCGGTGATTGGCGAGCAGGAGGTCACTGTAGCCGATGATGGCCTGGAGCACGTTGTTGAAATCGTGCGCCACGCCGCCCGCCAGCTGTCCGACCGCGTTCATCTTCTGCGATTGGGCAAGCTGCTCCTCCACTTTCCGGAAATCCGTGGTGTCGAGGGCGTAGAGAATGGCGCTTTCGCCCTCCGAGCCGGTCTCGCCGACAGGCGTCACCCAGACACGGACCGAGCCGCCTTTCTCGCCAGCCGTATGAAGCTCCAGGGGCTGGATGTCGCTGCGGTTCTGGGCTGCCACCTTGAGGGCGGCCTCGACCTGCGCGCCCTCGCCTTCCCGGAACGCCTCGAAGATGGAGGGCCCCTCCCCGCCTTCACCTGTGCGCGGCAGGGTGCCGAACAGCTTGGTGAAGGGGGCATTCGCCTGGATGACGCGGCCGGCCCGGTTTACCGTCGCGATGGCGATCGGCGTGTTGTTGAAGAAGCGGGCAAAGCGTACCTCGGCGGCGCGCTGCCCCTCGTCCACATCGAGGCCGGGCGAGCGATTGAGCACCAGGGTGCGGGAGGGGCCCATGGTGCCGTCCTGCCCGAAGGCGATGCGATGATAGAGCCGCACCGGCAGGAACTGGCCGTTGCGGCGGCGCAAATCTAGATCGAAAGTCTCGGTGCGGACGCTGCCCGGTTCTCCGGAGAACGAGGCCATCATCGCCACCACGTTGCGCGGCACGATATCGGCAAGGCTCAGGCCGCCCGATCCGACCTGGGCGAGATCATAATCGAGCCAGGAGGCCAAAGTGGCGTTGAGATAGATGATCGACCCATGGGGATCGATGGAGAGGAAGCCTGCCGGCGCGTGATCGAGATAGTCGATGGCGTGCTGCAGTTCCTGGAAGACGTTTTCCTGCCGCTCGCGCTCATGGGTCACGTCGGCGATGGTCCACAGGGCGGCCTGATGACCGCCCGGACGCGGCAGGGGCCGCACGCGGACGCGATACCAGCCGAATTCCTGCGATCCGTCGAGGGACGGCGACAGGCGGATTTCCTCCGTCCCGGCCCGATACTCGCGGGAGGCCTGGGCCAGACGATAGATTGCCTCCGACACCTCCGGCGCACCGGTGAACAGGCGCTCGACGGCCCGCACGTCGCCGCCACTCGATCCGGCAAGGAGCAGATAGGCCTCGTTGGCATAGATGACCCGACCATCGTCCTCGATCACGATCAGGCCCTCGCCCGAGGTGTCGGCCATGATCTTCGTGATGTCATTGCGGGCGGCGTGGCCGGAGAACTGGATGAAGCCGATCGCGACGGCGAAGAGAAAAAACACCCCCGCCATGGCAAAAAACGCCAGGAGACCCAGGATCAAGGGCTGAGCCTGATCGCTGTCGAGAAAGCGCAGGCTCAGGATCGCGCCGACCAGAATGCTGGCAAGCAGCAGGACCAGCCCGATATGGCCGGGACGATCGGACCGGTCGATCGTTGCGCTCTTTGGCGTATCGCCCTCGTGAGCCATGGAATTTCAGTATCCCCAAGGAATGGCGGTGAGGCCCCGCATCATCAGGCAGCAGGCGCGCACCGGTCACACGTTCTTTCGGATCATGCTAAACGGAATTTATTGACTGACCTCTAAGGCCGCGGCGAGGAGGCGCACAAGAGGCGGAGGGCTCCACAGGCGCCATGGCCTCGAACTTTGGCACGATCCGGACACATTTACCTGTAGAAAGGAAAGCCTTTGCAATGGTTTCGGCCCTTTTTGAGACCATTTCGAATGCAGCATCTCTTGTCGCGAAGCAAGGGCCGTTAACCATCTATTAACCCTGTCGCTCGCTTTAGAGCCCGATGTGGTACAAGCAGCGTCAAGAACAGGGCCTGAAAAGGTCTCTCCAACGCTTGAGAGTTCATCGTGTCATCTCTTTTTGGTATCGAAGCGTCACGGGCGGCCCAATACGTCATCGCATTCGCGATCATCCTCGTATTGGTTGCGCTCTTCGGCTTGGTTCTCCGCAAATTGACAGGCGGCCGCCTCATGATGCCCGGCCACGACCGGGGCCGTAGCCGGCAGCCGCGTCTCGGCGTCATCGACATCTACGATCTCGACCGGCAACGCCAGCTCGTCCTGCTGCGCCGGGACAATGTCGAACATCTCCTGCTCATCGGCGGCCTCAACGATGTGGTGATCGAAACCAACATCGTCCGCGTCGCGGGCGCGCGCCTCCCCGCGGCGCCCGCGGAGGCGGGCCCGGAGCGTTTCGAGCCGGCCTTCGACCAAGCCCCGCGTCCGCAGGTCGAGCCTTCGGGGCGCCCCTCCATCGAGACGCAGCTTGCCGCCCAGCTCGGCAGCTTCATCAAGCGCCCTTCCGAGGATTCCGACGTGGATCAGGAGCTTTCGGCGGTCGCCTCGGTGAGTGCGCCGGCCCCGGCGCGGCCCGAGCCGATGCTGAAGCCCGATCTCGTGACCGTGACGGCAGCGCCGTCGGTCGAACCTCTGCGGCCCGAGCAACAACCGGCAAGCTTCCTGCGCGCTCCGGCCACGCCTGAGTCCGCTCCGCCGGTCCGTCCGGAGCCGCGTCCGACCTATGCGCCGCCGCCTTTCCAGTCGCGGCCGACGCCGACAGCTCCTCCCCCGCCCCCGGCGACGGCTCCCCCGGCTCCCGAAATCGTGCGCGCCTCCCAGCCGGCCCCCGCCGAGGCAAAGACCCCGGACGCCGCCATCCTCTCCGATATGGCCAAGCAGCTCGAGGAAGCCTTGAAGCGCCCGGCGCAGCCGGTTGCGCCTCCGCCGCCGACTCCGGTCGCCGCCTCCGAGAATATTGAGGTCGACGAGGACGAGCTCCTCGTTCCCCCGCCCCCCGCCGCGGAACAGGATATCGCTCCCAGCCCGCCCCCTGAGGTCGTGGAGGAGGTCCAGGAGGAAGAACCCGCCGAGCTGCCCATGCGCCCTGCCCCGGAGCCCGCTCGTCCGGCAACGGCCACGCCGCAGCCCGTGCCTCCTCCGCCGCCGCCTGCTCCGCCACATCCGGCGCAGAAAGCCGGCGACCCCTTCTCCGTCGAGGAGATCGAGGCGGAATTCGCCCGGCTTCTCGGGCGGCCCCGCGATCCGGGCAACAAGGGCTGACGCCCCGGCAAAGCCAGCCTCAAACGAAAAGGGCTCCGCAAGCGGAGCCCTTTTTCTTTTCAGGAGTAAAGACGTCAGTCGTCCCGATAGACCCGCTCGTTGCGCTCGTGGCGCTCCTGCGCTTCCAGCGACAGGGTTGCGATGGGGCGTGCTTCCAGGCGCTTGAGGGAAATCGGATCGCCCGTTTCCTCGCAATACCCGTAGCTTCCGTCATCGATCCGCGCGAGCGCGGCATCGATCTTGGAAATGAGTTTGCGCTGACGGTCGCGGGCGCGAAGCTCGATGGCGCGGTCGGTCTCCGAAGAGGCCCGATCGGCGAGGTCGGGATGGTTCTCGTTCTCGCTCTGCAGGGTTGCCAGGGTTTCCTGAGCCTCCCTTAAGATATCGCCTTTCCACCGGATGAGCTTGCGCCTGAAATATTCCCTTTGCCGTTCATTCATGAAGGGCTCGTCTTCAGTCGGTCGATAACCCTCATCGATTAGAATGTTCGTCATGTTGGGCCGTTCTATCCCCGATGAACTGTGGCGCCCCTATATAGGCAAGCGGAGCCCGCGACAACGCGCAAGCGTGTTACCGTTTTGTCTAAGACGCCGCAGGCCGCTTCGCCCCCCTCTCCCGCAAAGGAGAGAAAACAGTCCGGGACGGCACGATTTGCCGCAGCCGATAGGAATTAGCGCAGGCGTTCGAGCGCCTTGACGATATCCGCCTCGACGGCCATGGCGAGCGGTTGCCGGTAATGGCTCAGGTCGAAAAAGTAATCTGGATTGTGATTCTCGGGCCGGTCGATTCGCCAATCGACGATCGCGCTTTTGGCGTGGTCCTTCACGGCTGCCTTCACCGCCGTCTTACAGGCCTGATCGAGATAGCCCTCCTCCGTCCCCGCGGGCGGGAGATAATTCTTGTAGCGCGGCGGATGGACGACGATGAGCGCGGTCTCCGCCGGCAGGGAGGCGGCAAGCTGCCTGAACCTGTCCGCGACCGGGAATTTGCGCTGCCCCTCCTTAGGATCGCGCTCGAATTTCGGCTCGGTCGCATAATATGGCTTTTCGAGCCGTGCCCGGATTTCCGGCCTGGTGTCATAGCCGAGGTTGAGATAGTTGGGCTCGTAATCCCAGTAGCCGTCCTCGCGGGCGCGTTCGGCCTTCTTGCCGAAGACGTAGCCCAGCCGCCGGGGCAATTCCTCCAGAATGTCGTAGCGCATCAAGCCCTTGGCATATTCCAGGGGATTGCCGGCATAGAGCCAGAACGGGAACGGCTTGGCATTCGGCATGGCCGGATCGGAAGTGCACCAGGTCTCGTCGGCGTCGACGACGAGCGCCTTCACCGGCCCCCGGCGATGCTTCAGGAACCAGTCGATAAGCGTGAAATGCTCCTTCGGCCCCGTGGCCGGGACGGCGAGCTGCAGGAAATCGATTCCGGTCCTGCTCTTCAGGCGCTCGGGAGAGAGAAGCTGGATCTGTGAATTGCCGAAGATCGCTCCGTTGAACGAGGGATCGCGGCCACGGCTGGCATTGGCGGTCCGCGGTCCCTGCGGCCTGACGCCTTCACGGACGAACAGGGGTGAGCGGCCGGTATCGTATGGATCGATGGCGTAGGCGGCCGCGATGATCGCGACGACCGCGACCACCGTCGTGACGACGAGCATGACGGCGAAGCGCCACCAGGAGGTTTCGGAAGAGGCCTTGGATGTGGCTTCAGAACTGGAAATAGATGAATTCATAATTTACATCGTCGCCGATCTTGAACAACACGATCACGAAGAGAATGGCAAAGGCGACCGCGATCGAGCGCCACGGCGGCAGCTTGTGGACCATCGTCCAGGCGGTCGGCCCGATGAGGGCGATGGCCGCTCCCAGGGCGATTGCACGCCATTTCATGGTGTAGCCCTCGGCCCCGAGCCCGAGCATGCCCTCATAGATGCGCCAGGCCGCGCTGAAATCCTGCGACCGGAAGATGATGATGGTCAGCACGAAGAAGCTGAAGGTGCAGAACCAGCCGAGCGGGTTCGGCATCGAGTAACCCGCCTTCCTCCAGAGCGTATTGGCGGCAAGGCCGACGCCGTGCGAGGCACCCCAGGCCAGATAGGTCCAGCCTGCGCCATGCCAGAGGCCACCGAGCGTCATGGTGGCGGTCAGGGCCGCGATCTGGATCGCCAGGCCTTTGCGGCTGCCGCCCATGGCGATGTAGAGATAATCGCGCAGGAAACGCGACAGGGTCATGTGCCAGCGCCGCCAGAAATCCTGCAGCGACACCGCCTTGTAGGGCACATCGAAGTTCTGCGGCAGCACAATGCCGAACAGGAGCGCCAGCCCCAGGGCCATGTCGGTATAGCCGGAGAAGTCGAAATAGACCTGGAAGGTGAAGCCGAGCGCCGCCTGCCAGGCCTCGCCCATGCCGATGGCGTGGCCGGCTGCCGCCGACTGGAAGATCGGGTTGGCGTATTCGGCGAGCTGGTCGCCGAAAAAGACCTTCTTGGCCAAGCCGATGACCAGCAGCATCAGACCGCGCGCAAACCGCTCCGCCGCGTCGGAGCGCTGATAGGGCCGCTCCTCGAACTGGTGCATGATCTCGCTCCAGCGCACCAGCGGACCGGCGAGAACCTGCGGGAAAAAGGCGATGTAGAGGCCGTAGCGGACGAGATCGAAGCGCGGCGCTTTGCCGGCCTTCAGATCCGTCAGGTACATGATGTGGTGAAAGGTGAAGAACGAGATGCCGAGCGGCAGCGCGATATCGTATTTCGGCGCGGAGAGGCCGGGGATCAGGTTAGCCAGATCGGCGAAGAAGTTGAAATACTTGAAGATTGCCAGGACGACGAGATTGGCCGCGATGGCGAGCGGGATCAAAATATCCCGCCCCGAATGGATGAAGGAGCGGGCCGCGAGCCAGTTGACCAGGATCGAGAGCACCAGCAGCGGCGCGAAGCGCCAGTCCCAGTAGCCGTAGAAGCCCAGCGACAGGATCAGCAACAGCGGCAGTCGCCATTCTGGCTTGAACCGCTCCACGAGCCAGTGGATCAGAAGCGCGGCCGGCAGGAAGGCAAAGAGGAAAACAAAGGAATTGAAGAGCATCGCGGCATGAACGGGGTCAGACGGCGCGCCACGCTCCCTTCCGCGCCTGAAGGCGCGCCCTTGTGCGGGAATGCGCCGCCTTCGTCAACTTTTGACGGAAGAAAGCCATGACGCGGATTTGTGCCCTGAGAGCCAAAAACCGGATAACGAAACGTTTTCAAGTGCCTGAAAGGGAGAGCGGATGTTATGATGCGGCGCCCTGGCATCCGCTCATGAGGTCAAGCCGACGATTGAATCGTGACGGGAATGCCAGCCCGGAGCGAGTTGGAGACCATGCAGCTCATCTTGGCTTTGTCGATGATTCTCTGAGGATCGGACCCGTCCAGCGTCTCGCATGAGACCGACATCGTCGCGGCCGTCGTCAACAACGGATCGCCCTCCAGCTCGACCGAGACGCTGACGGCAATCTTTCCCAATCCGACCCCCATCTTATCGGCGACATATCGCAGGTCGTTGCAGAAACAGCCTCCGATCGCCAATGCAAGGAGCTGGGCGCCATTGAAGCCGAGTCCTCGGCCTCCTGCCTTCCCTTCCGGCCGGTCGACGACGATCGTATGCCCGCCGGCCCATCCCATTGCAGCCTGGGTACCCTCTACATTGCGCAACTCGACAGTCACGGACACCATGGGCGGACCTCCTTGTCGCCGGGAGATTGGACAGAATGTGAAGTCTAGGCGCGGATGTTGCGCTCCGCAAAATCGGAGCCGGTCGCCTTCCGGCGGATTGCGTCGAAAAACGCCACGGCGAAGCCTTTACCGGCAGTCAGAGCATGATCGGGACAGGGAAAACCGGTTGTCCATTAAGGTCATGCCCCTAGAGCATCGTGCGCAAAAGTGGCCCCGGTTTTGCGGCCGCACGAGCTCTCACCCAAGGAGAAAGCATCGGATGATCCTAAAAGTGGAGTCCACTTTTAGGTCCGAGGCTTTAGAGAGCGGCCGCCTCGGTCCGGCTGATCAATTCTCCTGCCACATCGCCGATCTTGGGAGGCTCCTCCCGCACGAAGGGCAGCGGACGGCAGACGGAGAGCGCGGCAAGGCCGAATCGGGCGGTCATCAGCCCGTTCAGCACTCCCTCCCCCAGCTTGGCCGAGATCCGGGCGGCAAGGCCGAGGCCCAGAATCTGCTGCATCAGGCTGTCGCCCACCGCCATGCCGCCGGTGACGGCGAGATGATTGAAGGCGGCCTTGGCGAGGCGCAGGAAGCCGAACAGGCCGGGCCTGCCGCCATAGATGCGCGCCAGCGTCCGCAGGAGACGCACCGCCGCGAAGATCACGAAGGCCACGTCGACGATGGCGCGGGGGCTTACCGCCGTGACCAGGGATACCTGCTTGGCCGCGCTCGCGATGGCGCGCTTGGCCTGGGCATCGAGGGGGCTGAGAAGCTCGCGCTCGGCGATGGCGAGGCGATCATCCGCGTCGATGATCTCCTCCATGAGATTCATCAGGCGGGCGCTGCCCTGAACGGCGCTCGCCCGAGAGCCGTAAAGGTTCAGAAGCTCGGACACGACGGCCTTGGCGGCCTTGTGGTCCTTGACCGCAAGGGCATCGATGGCCGCCTCCCGCAGTCGCTCGATCTTCTGCTCCCGCCAGATGCCCCTGACCTCGCGGCCGATGAGGGCGAAAAAGGCGAGCGCCGCCAGAGCCGCAAGGCCGAGAGCGACCCAGCCGAGCCAGGGCGCGATGGTGTAGAGGTCGACGATCAGTTTCTCGACGACGAGCCCGAGGCCGAGCACGATGAGCCCGGACAGGGCCGAGAGCAGGATGCCGAGCCAGGGCGCGCGGCGCTTCTCTCCCATGGGCACGACAACGCCGTCGGCGGCCTCGATGGCATCGAAAGCCTCGTCCGTCACCACGACGGAGCCGTTTGTCACGTTGGGATCGTCGAGGCGATAGGCGCGAGGTTGGCGGCTCATGCGAAACGATCTCCCAGGAGGAATTCGAGGGCGCGGTCGAGGCGGATATGGGGCATCTTCGCCATCCGCCCGGCGGCGTCGACCGGCAGCTTGGGCGGCCGGAAGCGGGGGAAGCGCAGGGAGCCGGGGGGCACCGCCCCCTGGAAAACGGCCTCCGCCGTCTCCGGCAACTCACCCGGGAAGATTGCGGCCTCC
The DNA here is from genome assembly GCF_052114965.1 of Microvirga sp. 2TAF3. Taxonomy (NCBI): domain Bacteria; kingdom Pseudomonadati; phylum Pseudomonadota; class Alphaproteobacteria; order Hyphomicrobiales; family Methylobacteriaceae; genus Microvirga; species Microvirga sp. 2TAF3. The sequence continues at coordinate 18,428 of NZ_JBFRFT010000008.1, forward strand.
GCCTCGCCGTCGAAGAGTTCGTCCCCGACCCTCTCGCCTGCTTCCGGCACGCCTGCGACGGCGCGCAGGGTCTCGCGGCCTTCGCGGACGGTCGTCTCGCGGGTGGCGCGCACGGAGGCCAGGGCCACGGTGCCGACCCTTGCGCCCGCCGCTTCCGTGCGCCGGGCGGCGCGGTTGACGAGCAGGCGCAGGATCGCGTCAAGCCGGTCGTGATCCGTATGATGGATATGGTCGGCCTTCGTTGCGGCGAAAAGCACTCGGTCCGCACGGGGCGAGAACAGGCGCGAGAGCAACGTGTTGCGGCCGGTGCGGAACGCCATCAGCACCTGATCGAGCGCCTCTTCCAGCTCGGCCAGGGCTGCGGGCCCCGCATCGATGGCGGCGAGCACGTCCACGAGCACGATCTGCCGGTCGATGCGCTGGAAATGCTCGCGGAAGAACGGCTTCACCACATGGGATTTATAGGCTTCGAAGCGCCTCTCCATGAGCGCGGCGAAGCTGCCCGGCGCGATAGGCTGGCCCGGTGCCAGGTCGAGCGGCGCGAAGGTGAGCGCAGGCGAACCGGCAAGGTCTCCGGGCATGAGGAAGCGGCCGGGCGGCGTCGTCGCGACGGATTCCTCGCTTGCCCGCAATGCCAGAAGATAGGCCTTGAACGCCTCGCTCGCCCTGGCGGCGAGCATCTCGTCGGCGGGACCCGAGGGGTCGAACGTCTTCAGGCTTTCATGCCAGACGCTTGCCACAACGGCCCTGTCCCGCCTGCGGCTCGCCTCGATGGTCTGGCGCGACCATTCCGCATAACCGGCATCGAGAAGCGCGAGATCGAGCAGCCACTCGCCGGGATAATCGACGATGTCGAGGGCAAGCGAGGCAGGCCCCGTCCGCCATCCGGACTTGCGTTCATATTCAACATCGACGCGCAACTCGCTGATCCGGTTGGTGGATTGCGGCCAGCGCCGGTCCCCTGTCAGGGCCGCCATGTGCTCCTCGTAAGGAAAGCGCGGCACCGTATCGTCGGGCTGATGGGCCAGATGCGCCCGCCTGATCCGCCCCTCGGCGGAGGCGCGGAACGCCGGAAGATTGGTCCCGCGCGTGAGATGATGCACGAGTGCCGTGGTGAAGACCGTCTTGCCGGAACGGGCAAGGCCGGTGACGCCGAGGCGGAGCGAAGGCTGGACGAGCTGGCCCGAGGCCTCCCAGAGCGATTGCGCGGCCGATCCGGCGCGGGAGGCGATGTTGGTGATCACAGACACGAAGCTGAACCCGGTTCTCTCAAGCCAAGCTGGAAGGTGGGGCGCGAAGCCGCGACGCGCAAGACATCGTCACCGTGCGACTCGTGTCGGCCTCTCCTCCGCGACATTCGACTTGCCGCTGAACTGGGCGTCGACCTGAGCCTTCGCAACCGCCCGCTGGACGGCCCGCTCGACCAGATCGGGGCTAGCGCGCAGCATGCCCAGCTCGAAGGACGACATGGCCAGCATCACGGGAATCAGATTGGGCAGCGGCGTTCCGTTTTCCAGGAAAAGCTTGAGATCGTCATTCGGTCCGATGCCGAGTTCTTCGACCATCCGGGCAGCGTAATTGCGCAGGCGCTGCTCGTCGGGAGCACAGGCCGTCGCGGCCGGGGGCTTTGCCGCCGAGGCCAATTTCAACTTGGGTTGAGGAGCCGGCTTTGCAGCCGCCACTCTTCGGGGCTGTTCCGGCTTGGCTTTCGGCTTCGGTCTCTCCCCCATGCCGACGGCAATATCCGGCACATGATATTCCGGAACACGGGACAGCGGTATGCGGGACGGCGTCGACTTCGGGGTCATGGCGATGGAGACGCGGCCCGGCTTGCCGGAGGGCCCCTGCGCCGTCAGCTTCACGCCTCGATGCGAGGCAAGCCAGCGTGCCCGGACCGTGCCGCCGATGCCTTTGACCGCGAGAATCGCGAGACCGCCGATTCCGGTCGCGACGTTGCATTCGGCCGGCGCCCAGCGGCGTACGATGTCGAGGGCGGATTTGCGGTTGAATTCCAGATAGTAGCGCCGCAGCAGCGTCGCAGCGGCGTCCGCTCCCCGGTCCGCGGAGACGAAGCCCACATGGCCCTCGTCGTCCTTTCCGATCTCGCCGTCCCACCGGGCGCTCTTGATGCACCAGTAATTGTTGAGCCTGACGCAGCGCGTGACGATCGGACGGTCGGCCTTGAACAGGGCTGCCAGGATGGCGACGGGCTTCGGCTCCAGGGCATCGACGGTCTCGGTCCGCCAGTTGGTCACCGCACGGACTTCGGATTGATATTGGGCGGCCGCTGCCTGCCCCTCGCGATCAGCCTGCGTCAGGCCCTCGCCGCCCAGGTTCAGCTTATCGATCGAAAGGGCGCTGCCTGCCAGCAGGAGCGCGATGAGCGTATGAGGCAGCATGATCCGGATAGGCCCCTGAGAATGCAGGGCAGTCTCGATGATGTTTCGGGCACAACGATGGTCATCGCCGAAGGTTCATCTAGAGCATCGTGCGCAAAAGTGGCCCCGGTTTTGCGGCCACAGGATGCTCTCACCAAAAGAGACAGCATCGGATGATCCTAAAAGTGGAATCCATTTTTAGGTCCGAGGCTTTAGGGCCCGTCGGCGCGAAGGGGAGATCGGTCCGCGATCAGCGATATGCGGGAATGGCAGAGAGGCGTCATTCCCGTGTGACGTCTCGTATCGTTCTCGGCCGGAGGTGCCACCAGCCGGCGTCTGTCGGCTGGCGTCCAGGCTTCATTCAGTTGCTCTGCGGAGTCTGCAACTCTTCCATGATCCGGTCTATGCCGAAGCTCGATGGCTTCTGCCGGGGCGGGAATTCCCGGAACGTCTCGAGGAACTGAGCCACGAGCGCCTGCGTCGGCACACCCAAGAACGCATGGCGAATGGTCCAATCCCAATAGGTGTTCGACGTGATATCCGCCCGCTCGTACGGGTCCATCCGGAGATTGAACAATTTTGGGACCCTCCGGCACGTGAACGGCTCCCCCCAGATATCCAGCGTCCCTGGCGTCTTCTGTTCGCAGAATACCTGTTTCCAGTTTTCGTAGCGAACTCCAACGAGTTGGCCATCATCATCGAAATAGAAGAAACCCTTGCGGGGAGATTTGCTGTCTTCGCCGCCCAGATAGGGAAGCTGGTTATATCCATCGAGATGAACCTTGTAGGTTCGCCCGCCCAATTGCCAGCCCTGGAGCAGGCGCTCCTTCACTCCCGTATCGCCCGCGGCTGCGAGCAACGTCGGGAACCAGTCGAGACCACTGACGATTTCGTTCGAAATCTCCCCCGGCTTGATGCGTCCCGGCCACCGGATCATCGCCGGGACACGGAAAGCTCCCTCCCAGTTGGTGTTCTTCTCCGAGCGGAACGGCGTCATGGCCCCATCCGGCCAGGAATTCATGTGCGGACCGTTATCCGTCGAGTAGAGAACGATGGTGTCGTTCGCGATTCCGAGATCGTCGAGCGTCTTGAGCAACAACCCGACATGACCGTCATGCTCGAGCATGCCATCGGAATATTCGCTGATGCCGCTTCGTCCGAGATACTCAGGCCGTACATGCGTATAGAGATGCATGCGTGTGGAATTGAACCAACAGAAGAACGGTTTATTGGCCTTCACCTGCCGCTGGATGAAATCGACCGCCGCATGGGAGGTTTCGTCGTCGATCGTCTCCATCCGCTTGATGGTCAGCGGGCCCGTATCTTCGATGGTCTGTCTGCCGACGCGACCGAAGCGTGGGTCGACAGTCGGATCGTCAGTGTCCGAAGCACGGCAGCGTAGCACGCCTCGTGGCCCGAACCGTGCGCGGAATTGCGGATCCTTCGGGTAGTCGGGGTTTTCCGGCTCCTCCTCGGCGTTCAGGTGATAGAGATTGCCGAAGAACTCGTCGAAACCGTGCACGGTCGGCAGAAACTCGTTCTTGTCGCCGAGATGGTTCTTGCCGAATTGACCGGTGGCATAGCCGAGCGGCTTGAGGGCTTCCGCAATCGTGATGTCCTCAAAGCGCAGGCCGAGATCGGCGCCCGGGAGCCCGACCTTGGAAAGGCCGGTGCGCAAGGTCGTCTGCCCCGTGATGAAGGACGAACGTCCGGCCGTACAGCTCTGCTCGGCATAGTAGTCGGTGAACATCATGCCTTCGCGGGCGATGCGGTCGATATTGGGCGTCCGATAGCCCATCAGGCCGAAGGTGTAGGCGCTGACATTGGATTGGCCGATATCGTCGCCGTAGATGACCAGGATATTAGGCCGCCGTCCCGTCGCCGGCGGTTGCGCCTGTGGCTGAGGTTGCTGCGTCTGCGCTGTCGCGATGCGCGTCCCCGACCCCAGGGATGCGGCGAGCGCCGTGCCCGCAAGGAGCAGGGCGCGCCGGTTCAGGCGCCCGACGGGTGCCTACGGAGCTTGATCGCCATTGTGGATTCTGTCGGCATCGCGGGCTTCCCTCATGACGTCCTCCCTTCATGGCTGAGGCTGCTCTCTACGCGTTGCGTTCCGGCCGGATCATGCAGCGGAATCCCACATGGCTCGTGGAAGTATCGACAGGTTGCGCATGCCGGGCGGCGGGACGGTAGCGGCGACAATAGTTCGGCGCGCAGAGATGCGAGCCGCCCTTCAGCACCCGGCGGGGGATCCGGATCTCCGGCTGACAGGGGTCGTAGCTCCGATCTTCCCTACCCCCGCGCGGGTTTTCCGGAATGCAGCAGGGCTTGGCTGCATCGGCCGGATGATTGGGGGCGTAGAAATCGCTCGTCCACTCCCAGACATTGCCGATCATGTCGTGGAGGCCATAGCCGTTCGGCGGGAAAGCGCTTACCGGCGACGTGCGCTCATAGCCGTCCTGTCGCGTGTTCTGGAACGGAAAGGCGCCCTGCCAGGTATTGGCCATGTGGCGGCCCTGAGGGGTGAAGTCATCGCCCCAGGCATATTCGGCGCCGTCGAGGCCGCCGCGGGCGGCGAATTCCCACTCGGCCTCCGTCGGCAAATCCTTGCCGGCCCAGCGGGCATAGGCCTCGGCGTCCTGATAGGCGACATGAACGACTGGATGGTCGTCGAGCCCCTTGATCGACGAGCCGGGGCCGTAGGGATGGCGCCAGTTCGCCTTGAGGACGAAGGCCCACCATTGGCTGAAATGGTTCAAGGGAACCGGATAATCCGGCGGGCTGAACACCAACGAGCCGGCCTTGAGCATATGCGGCAGCGCGCCGGGATAGTCCTTCGGGTCGGGCCTAGTCTCCGCCACGGTGACGTGGCCGGTGGCTTCGACGAAGGCGCGGAACTGGCGGTTGGTGATCGGCATCCGGTCCATCCAGAAACCGTCGACCGTCACTCTATGGACCGGCGCCTCCTCGGGATAGTGCCGGTCCGATCCCATGCGGAACATGCCGCCCGGAATCCAGATCATGTCGGGATGCGGCGGCTCCTTGCGAGGCATTGTCGGAGCGGCGGGCGGAATATCGACAACGTCCATGGCGAACCTCTTTCCTGACCAGCCGGTCAATCGGTCGCGACGACGATCTCACCGGTTGGGAAGTAGGTCTTTCCGGCGCGCCGAGTAGTGGCCATCGGATTTCAAGCCTGTGATGAGATGGTCATTTCAGCTTGATCCAATAGGAGGATGGCTTAGCGTTCCGGGACAATCGGGAAACGGCGGAGTACTCATTGCGGATGACGAAAGCTCTTCGGAAGCGGGCCCGAAACGGTCTTCGCCTGGAGCGAGCTCCTCAAAGTGTCGATTCCATTCGGCTGTTCGGACCATGAGCCGCCGTCTCCGAGCGCCTGCGCATCATCTGGCTCATTCAAGTCGTATGAGCCTTCTTCCACAGCACGAAAGGACCTGAGGATATGGCTCAGAAAATCACGACCTTTTTGATGTTCGAGGGCACGGCCGAAAAAGCGATGAATTTCTATTCTTCGTTGTTCAAGAATTCGAGCGTCACGAGCATCAAACGCTACGGGGCGGGAGAGGCCGGTGCCGAGGGATCGGTGATGCATGCCACCTTCGCTCTCGATGGGCAGAATTTCATGTGCATCGACAGCAGCGTAAAGCACAATTTCACGTTCACGCCCGCCATGTCGCTTTTCGTCAATTGCGAATCCGAGGCGGAGATCGACGAGTTGTTCCGCAAATTGTCGGAGGGTGGGCAGGTTTACATGCCCCTCGACAAATATCCGTTCAGTGAAAAGTTCGGCTGGGTCGCGGATAAGTACGGTGTGTCCTGGCAGCTCAATCTCGCGCAGGCCTAGCGCATCGTGCGGAAAAGTGGACCCGGTTTTGCGGCCACACGATGCTCTCATCAAAAGAGAAAGCATCGTCCGGCGCGGAAAATCGGCGGGCGACGGCAAACCCATCGCCGTCATATCCCGGCATACCACTCGTAGCCGCGATCTTCCCAAAAGCCGCCGCGGCCCTGGCCGATGGCCCCCAGGTTTTCCACGAGCTCGATCCGCATGATGTACTTGGCCATCTTGTACCCGAGCTGACGCTCGACCCGCAGGCGCAGCGGTGCTCCGTGCGGGATCGGGAGCGGACGGCCGTTCATGTCGTAGGCGAGGATCGTCTGGGGATGGAACGCATCCTCGAAGCCGATGCTCTCGTAATATTGCCCCGTTCCATCCTCGGTCTCCTCCAGCGTATCCGCGCAATAGAACACGACATATCGGGCCCTCGGTTGCAGGCCGACCTTGTCCAGCACCTGACTGAGAGGCACGCCCTTCCACTTGCCGATGCAGCTCCAGCCCTCGACGCAGTCGTGGCGGGTGATCTGGGTTCTGGCGGGCATCGCCCGGAGGTCGGCAAGGGAGAATAACTGAGGCCTCTCCACCAGCCCGGTGACCGGCATCCGCCAGTCGGCGAAGGCGTTCTCCGCGTGCCTCCGGTAATCGGGATCACCGACGGAGACGCTGCCGTTCGCCTTGAACACCGGCGAGAGATCCGCCTCCGTATATTCGCGGGCGAGAGGCCCCGAGCCCAGGATGAATCTCTGGGTCGTCCGTGTCGCATTCTCGGCGCTGTCCAGGAGCTGCCGGAACCAGGGCGCCTCCGACAGGCGGTCGCATCCGCCGAGCGCCAGGGTGCCCGCCATGGCGGCGGTGCATTTCAGGAATCCGCGTCGATCAGGGCCGTTTCTCAAGGGAGCCTCCCGGGAGAACATAGGTGCCGGTGATCATCGAGCGCAGATTGTTCCAGGGTCCCGACAGCACGACCATGAGCACATGGACGAAGACGAAAAGCACCAGACTCGAGGCGACGATGAAGTGGATCGTGCGCGCGGATTGCCGGCCGCCGAAGATGGTCACGAGTTGGGGAACGGCAGCATCGACTCCCGGTGACATGGTGAGGCCGGTCAGCACCATCAGCGGAATGAGGACGAAGACGACCGTCAGATAGGCGATCTTCTGGAGGACATTGTAATGCCTTGCCTCCTCCCCCGTGGGGAAGCGTAGGCGCATGTGATCCCAGATCGATTGCCCGATATGCCTCAGCTGGGACCGGTTCGGCAGAAGATCCCGGCGCGCATGGCCGCTCGACAGGGTGTAGAGCAGATAAACGAGCCCATTTACGACCAGTAGCCAGGCGAAGAAGAAATGCCACCGGCGCCCCGTCGCCAGATCCTGATAGCTCGGCAGGGTTATCCAGCTCGGAAAACCGCGCTCATCCATGATCCCGTCGGCCCCGACGGAGGCTCCGAGGATTCCCGTGGTATCGAAGTTGCGATCGAAGATCCTGGTGATGCCGACAAGGCCGCGCTCGCCCCGATCGTCCGCCATCAGCGCCAGGACCGGGTCGTCGAAGACGGAAGCCTGCCCCCAATAGAGCGCGGGATGGGCATTGAAGATCTGGAGGCCGCTCATCAGAAGGATCAGCAGGCACAGCACGTTGATCCAATGGGTGATCCGGATGGCAAACGAATGCCGGCGGATGACGCCCTCGCGCGGCTTGACCATGGCCACCTCCCATCACGATCGATGCCCAGCGCTAATGACGATACACCTGGAGCGACCCGGCGGATGCAACAGGGCCCGACACGACCGTGTGATCAAAGTGCCGCAAGGGCTCCTCACCGAAGAAGAACCGGAAGAAGGGCCGGGAAGCGTGAGCGTTCGGCGGTGATCGAGGCCTTGGCGTCCGCCTAATCGTCCTCCCCCGCCGCGCCGAGGGATTTGGGGGTGACGAAGCGCTCGAGCCGGCCACTCCGCGCCTTGACCTGCGCCCAGCTCTCATGGGGAAAGTCGATGACGGCGAGGCCGGCGGACGGGTATTTCTTGGCGAGGCGGCGGAAGTCTTCCGGATCGCCATCGCCGATGAGCAGTTTGGCGAGATCCTCGAAGCCCGGATTGTGGCCGATCATCAGAAGATTGCGCTTCTTGGGGTTCACCTCCTGCAGGACCAGGAGGAGACGCCCGGCCGGTGCCTCGTAGATCCGCGGCTCGCGGCGGCTGTCGACTTCGCCGAGAGCGGGCTGGACGAGGTCCCAGGTCTCTTCCGTTCTCTTCGCCGGGGAGACCAGAGCGAGATCGGGCAGAAGCCCCTCATCCTTGAGGTAGTCCCCCATCAGAACCGCCGCCTTGCGCCCGCGCGGCGCGAGCGGCCGGTCCACGTCGAGCATGCCTGTCGGCCAGGAGGATTTCGCGTGTCTGAGGAGAAAAAGGCGGAGCATGATGCGCTTATCGACCCTCCCGGCGTGCGATGAAGGCGAGCTTCTCGAAGAGGCTGACATCCTGCTCGTTCTTGAGAAGCGCGCCATGGAGCGGCGGAATGAGCTTGCGGGTATCGCGCTCGCGCAGCTGCTCGGGCCCGATATCCTCGGAGACGAGAAGCTTGAGCCAGTCGAGAAGCTCGGAGGTGGAAGGCTTCTTCTTCAGACCGGGCGCCTCGCGCAGGTCGAAGAAGATCTTCAACGCCTCCTCGATGAGGCGGCGCTTGAGGCCGGGATAATGAACCTCGACGATCCGCCCCATGGTCTCGGCATCGGGAAACTTGATGTAGTGGAAGAAGCAGCGGCGCAGGAAGGCATCCGGCAGCTCCTTCTCGTTGTTGGAGGTGATGACCACGATGGGACGCCGCGCCGCCCGCACGGCCTCGCCGGTCTCGTAGACATGGAATTCCATGCGGTCGAGCTCGAGCAGGAGATCGTTCGGGAACTCGATATCGGCCTTGTCGATCTCGTCGATCAGCAGAACGGGCCGTGTTTCCGAGGTGAAGGCCTCCCACAGCTTGCCCCGCTTGATATAGTGACGGATATCCGACACGCGCGGATCGCCGAGCTGGCTGTCGCGCAGGCGGGACACGGCATCGTATTCGTAAAGCCCCTGCTGGGCCTTCGTGGTCGATTTGATATGCCAGGTCAGGAGCGGCGCGCCCAAGGACTTGGCGATCTCCTCGGCCAGGACCGATTTGCCGGTGCCCGGCTCCCCCTTCACCAGAAGCGGACGCTCCAGAATGATGGCGGCATTGACGGCGACCGTCAGATCCTCGGTCGCAACATACGTGTCGGTGCCGGCAAAGCGCATCGCTGTTCCTTTCTGCGTTGTCCATGAAGATGCGGAAAGAGAGCGATTGAGACAAGTCGCTTCAAGCAAAATGAAACTCCCTTTCAATTTTGCGGCAATTGGGAGAGCATGGCGGAAACCCGAGACAATGCCCGATGCCCAATTTGCTGTTCGCGACCCTGGCTACCCTGTCACTGATCTTCGCCCCCGGCCTTGCCTTGGCCCAGAAACCCAAGGAGGAATCCCGGCAGGACATGACGTTCGTCGCCCTGGATGCTTCCTCGATCTGCGCGGATTGCAGCATCGTGCAGGCGTCAGGCTCTTTTGGCGACGAGACGATCAAAGCCTATTACGATTTCGTCTGGCGCGGCCGCTTCAAGAAGAACATCTATTTCGTGTTCGACTCGCCGGGCGGCAGCATGGGGGCTGCGCTCCAGTTGGGAGGCATTCTGCGAAACCTGAAGGTCAATACGGTTGTGGGACGTGCCGTCATCCGCAACGGCGAGGTCGAGATCGAGCCGGGAAGATGCGCCTCGGCCTGCGTGTTCGCCTTCGTCGGCGGCACGACCCGAAGCATGCCGAAAGATTCGAGACTGGGCGTCCATGGCTGGATGCCGAGAATCGTACTGGAGTTGGAAGGCGACAAGGCGAAGAAGGCAAAGCCCAGGCTTCTCGATCAGGACAGCGTGACAGCGCTCCACCGCCTGACGGCCCTCCACCTGAAATACCTCGACATGATGGGCGTCGATCTGCGGATCGCGGTGCTGGCCCTGCAAACGCCCTATCGCGGCATTGCCTGGGTCAGTCCCCGCGACCAGAGCCTGTGGCGTGTGGTGACGGTGGATTCGCGGCTCAGCACGCCTGCGGACAGGCGCTGGCCCGTGCTTTTCCTGCCGCAGACCGCGCCTCCGGTCTCGGCAGGGGATGCGCGGCAACACAACCGCGAAAAGACATCGGTTTGAGAAGAGCCTTGCGTTCCGAGAGCTGATAAGCTCGAAGGAAGCTCATCATTGGGAGACCTTCTATGGCTTACAAGCGCTATCACAAGGATCGCATCGGGAATCACAAGCTGAAGCCTGAAACGCTGATGCTCGGCTACGGCTACGATCCGACCCTCTCGGAAGGCGCGGTGAAGCCTCCGGTGTTCCTCACCTCCACCTTCGTGTTCACCAGCGCCGAGCACGGCAAGGAATTCTTCGATTACGTGGCCGGCCGCCGCGAGCCGCCGAAGGGCGAGACCGCGGGCCTGGTCTATTCCCGCTTCAACCATCCCAATGCCGAAATCGTCGAGGACCGTCTCGCCATCTTCGAGGAGACGGAGGCTGGCCTTCTTTTCTCCTCCGGCATGTCGGCGATCTCGACGGCGATCCTGGCCTTCGCCCGGCCGGGCGACGTAATTCTGCACTCGCAGCCGCTTTACGGCGGCACCGAGACGCTGATCTCCAAGACGCTGGCCAATCTCGGCATCCACTCCGCCGGCTTCGGCGACGGAGTCGACGAGGCAAGCATCCGTGCCGCCGCCAAGGAGGCGCAGGGCAAGGGCCGGGTTTCGGTGATCCTCATCGAATCGCCCTCGAACCCGCTCAACACCCTCGTCGACATCGCCCTGATCCGCCGCGTCGCGGAGGAGATCGGCGTGGCCCAGGACGGGCATCGCCCGATCATCCTGTGCGACAACACCCTGCTCGGCCCGCTCTACCAGAAGCCGCTCCAGCACGGCGCCGACATCTCGCTCTATTCGCTGACGAAGTATGTCGGCGGCCATTCCGACCTCATCGCGGGCGCGGCGCTCGGCTCGAAGGAGCTGATGAAGCCGGTCCGCCTCCTGCGCTCGGCCATCGGCACGCAGCTCGATCCGCATTCCTGCTGGATGATCGGCCGTTCGCTGGAGACGCTGGCGCTACGCATGAGCGCGGCGAACCGCAACGGCGAGATTGTCGCCAAGTTCCTGAGCGAGCACCCCAAGATCACGAAGGTGCACCACCTCGCTTATCTGCCCGAGGGCTCGGCGGCGAAACGGGTCTACGAGGCGCAATGCGCCGCGCCGGGCTCGACCTTCTCCTTCGATGTGGAGGGCGGCGAGGCCGAAGCGTTCAAGGTGCTCAATGCGCTCCAGGTGTTCAAGCTGGCGGTGAGTCTCGGCGGAACGGAATCGCTGATCTCCCACCCCGCCTCGACCACCCATTCCGGCGTGCCGAAAGCCACCCGCGACCGCCTCGGCGTGAGCGACGCGACCATCCGCGTCTCCATCGGCATCGAGCATCCGGACGATCTGGTGGCGGACCTCTCGCAGGCCCTGGCAACGCTGGGGTAAGGCCACAGACCGTCATTCCCGCGCTTCGCTCGACCTCTCCCTGGATCTCGTGTGTTCCCGAGATCCAGGGAGAGGTGTTTGGCGCCAACCTGCTCTCCTCCCCCTTGTGGGGAGGAGCTGGAGGTGGGGGTGTCGGCACTACATTCTGAGAATTCACAGCTCAGACCCCCCCACCCTCAATCCCTCCCCACAGGGGGAGGGAAGCGCGCATCCTCACGCCTTCGAAGCCACCCCTTGGCGACGCAAGGCCCGCTACACGAGATTGCAGGTCCGCTCGACCGGCGAGTCCTACCTCCGGCAAGTCCCATCGCCCTCCGGACATGACGACCTCTCAGGACGTCAACTCCGAGTGCTATCCCAAATCGTCAGCCAATTGTCCTATAGAAACCCCGATCCAGCCATATCGGAAATGCGAGCGAGCGGTTCAGGCCGCATCCAGCGGGACTCGCCCATCTCGCGAATCCTTCGCTGAGCACGGTGGAACATTGCCGCATTAGGTCAAGAACGCCGGAGACCTGACCGAGGGAGAATGTCATGCGCCTGCCAATTCCAACGACCGAGTTCCCCGTGGCTTCAACAAGTGAACGATCTTGGCTCGAGGCGGCAATGGTCAACGCGCGCAATGCCTCACGGGCCGTCCTGTTGGGCGCCACCGCGCTCGTCTCTGCCGCCGCCGTGACGCCAGCCGCTGCGCAAGCGCCGGCACGGCCGAACATCCTTGTCATCATGGGCGACGACATCGGCTGGTTCAACATCGGCGCCTATCACCGGGGCATCATGTCCGGCAAGACGCCGAACCTCGATCGGCTGGCGTCGCAGGGCATGATGTTCACCGACTACTACGCCGAGGCGAGCTGCACGGCGGGTCGGGCGAGCTTTATCACTGGCGAGATACCGCTGCGCACCGGGCTCACCACCGTCGGCCAAGCGGGCGCTGATGTCGGTATGCCGGACAAGGCCGCGACGATCGCCTCTGCCCTCAAGGTGCAGGGCTACGCCACCGGCCAATTCGGCAAGAACCATCTCGGCGACCTCAACAAGTATCTGCCGACGCTGCACGGCTTCGACGAGTTCTTCGGCTACCTGTACCACCTCGACGCGATGTCGGACCCCTATTGGTATTCGTTCCCGGACGACCAGTCCTATCGCGACAAGGTCGGCCCGCGCAACCTGCTGCACACCTATGCGACCGACACGGACGATCAGACCGAGCAGCCGCGTTGGGGGCGGATCGGCAAGCAGCGGATCGTCGACGAGGGACCGCTCGCGCCCTATCCCAACATGACCAACGTCCCGAACATGCACGACATCACGCCGAAGGCGAAGTACGACATGACCACCTTCGACGAGGTGCTGGCCAAGGCGTCGTGCGACTTCATGGACAAGGCCAAGACCGACAGGAAGCCGTTCTTCGTCTGGCACAACACGACCCGCATGCACGTCTGGACGTTCCTGTCGCCTAAATATCAGGCCCTGATGAACAGCCAGAGCAACTACGGGCTTGAGGAAGCCGGTATGGCGCAGCTCGACGACAATGTCGGTGCCTTGCTGAAATGCGTGGAGGATGCGGGCCAGGCCGACAATACGATCGTCGTGTTCACCACCGACAACGGAGCCGAAGTGTTCACCTGGCCCGACGGCGGCATGACCCCGTTTAAGGCCACCAAAGGTACAGTTTATGAAGGAGGCTTCCGCGTCCCGACGATCATCCGCTGGCCCGGCAAGGTCAAGCCCGGCACGGTCGAGAACGGCATCTTCTCGGCGCTCGACTGGTTCCCGACACTGCTCGCCGCCGCCGGCAACCCGGACATCACCGACCAGCTCCTGAAAGGCGTTCAGCTCGGCGACCGCAGCTACAAGAACCATCTCGACGGCTACAACCAGCTCGCGCTGTTGCAAGGTAATGGGCCGTCGGCGCGGCATGAGTTCTTCTACTTCGGCGGGCCGCAGCTCGGGGCGATCCGCATCGACGACTTCAAGTTCCAGTTCTTCCAGCAGCCGGAGGGCTGGCCCGGACCGAAGGTCACGACGGACATGCCGGTCATGGTCAACATTCGTCAGGATCCGTTCGAGCGCACGCCGTCGATCGGCGGCCAAAGCCTCAACGATCTCGGTGGCGGCTACATGAACGACTTCTACGCTCGCGAGTTCTGGCGCTTCGTCTCCGTCCAGCAGGAGGTCGCAAAGCTGGCGGCAACGGCGATCGACTATCCGCCGATGCAGGACCCGGCATCCTTCAACCTGGAGGCCGTGAAGCGGCAGGTTGAGCAGGCGGTGCGGAACAAGCCGGGCAACTAGGCGACACGCGCAGCGGGCAGTTGGCCTCAACTGCCCGTTCGCGGCCAAGCTCGGGGTAAATGTCTCCCCTGCTGCGGCGGTCATTTCGGGAACAGGAACTGCACCTGGGCCCTGAGCTGCCAATCGGCGCCGCGGGTCGCAGCACGGATCCAGGGGCGGCCCGGCCAAGTCAGAGCGAAAGACAAGTCAGCGCATTCCAGCCTAAGATCCGTCCGCCCCGGTTCACCCCTCCAATGCCCAGGTGGGCCATCGGGTGAAACCTTGAACCTGTGAACGTTTGATGTCGAATTCGGGAGCCTAAACGGCAGCTATGGGTCATGAACGGAAGTAGAGCAAATCCTCCGAGAGCTGCTGACCGCGCCTTGCATGCATTCCCAGTCCCTAAGAGCATGTTCTTTTTTTGTTCTTGACATTATTCCCAATCTGAGCCATGTTGGTGCTGTCCCGGCCCACCGAGGGGCGCGCTCGCGAGGCGTCGTGATTGTGGGGTCGGGCACGGTCTCGCGGGTGGGGTTTACGCAGCCTTCTCCGGCGGGAGGCCCAGGCTCAAGCCCTGGCGTCACGGTTGGTCCGCGACCGCCCGCTTCTCTGAAAGCGGTGTCCGTTGCGGGCAATCGCTGAGCCAGCGCCGCCTGTCCGCCTAAACAAACCGTGCGCGAGGTGCCCTCCGGCTCTTCCCCCTCTCCCTTCCATCATCGAGCCGGACCGCACGTCGCGCCACCCTCGATCACCTTCCAGGCTTGGGGCCTTTTGCGGTCCCGAGCCCGAAGGCGCTGGCTCTTTGACTTCTTTTGAACAGCCGCTTCGGAGTCGCTCCTTTTCCCAGTGTTCCACTGTCATTCCCGACCGGAGCGCAGCGGAGGAGAAGGGAATCCATCAGTGCCATGCTGGAGGTGGATCCCCTTCCCTCGCCTTTGGCTCGCCGGGATGACACAGACGCCGGAAGAACGGCGCACGTGTTGAAAAAGGCCGCACCCTCGCCGCCTTCTGCCGCAGTTTATCCTCTGTGCATCGATATGAAGCTAAGCTTTTCAACATGCACAGAATTCAACCTTGCGCTCGGGCCGTTCCTATCCCCATGATGGCCTGAACCGGACGGAGCTTATGGCAGTCGCGATAAATCTAAATTCATATCAGGAACCTATTCTTTTTCTCGCAACGGCAGGCATCGTCGTTCCCCTTTTCCATAGACTGAGGATCAGCCCGGTCCTCGGATATCTCGCTGCGGGTGCGTTGCTCGGACCCTATGGGCTCGGGCGCTTCGTTCCCGCGCACCCTTGGGTGAACTGGATCACCTTCACCAACAAGGAGGATGCGTCGCACCTGGCCGAGTTCGGCGTGGTGTTCCTGCTCTTCACCATCGGCATCGAATTGTCCTGGCAGCGCCTGCGCACGCTCAGGCGGCTCGTTTTCGGCTTCGGCTCCCTGCAGGTGGCCATCTGCGCGGTGGTCCTCGGCGCCCTTGCGTTGCATCTCGTCGGCACGATCACGGGAGCGGCCGTCGTCGGCCTCGCCTTTGCCCTGTCATCCACCGCCATCGTCATCCCGGTGCTGGCGGAGCAGAAACGGCTGAACACGCCCGCCGGGCGCGCCAGTTTCTCGGCGCTCCTGTTTCAGGATCTCGCGGTAGCTCCCATCCTGTTCACCATCGCCGTGCTCGATACCGGTCAGCCCGAGGTCACCATGGCCTCCTTCGCCTGGGCGCTATTGCAGGCGGTCCTGGCGCTCGCGGTTCTGGTCGGGCTGGGGCGGGTCGTGCTGCGACCCTTCTTCCAGCTCGTCTCGGCCACCAAGAGCCCCGAACTCTTCATGGCGGCGTGCCTTCTCGTGGTGCTCGTCACCAGCCTGATCGCGGCGGTCAGCGGATTGTCCATGGCGCTCGGCGCCTTCATCGCCGGCGTCCTTTTGTCCGAGACCGAATATCGCCGCGCCGTCGACGTGACGATCCAGCCGTTCAAGGGGCTGCTGCTCGGCGTGTTCTTCGTCTCGGTGGGCATGAATCTCGATTTCTCGCGCCTTCTGGAAGCGCCGGCCCTGATCCTCGCAGCCGCGACCATCGTGATCGTGATCAAGGGCGCAATCATCTTCATCCTCGGACGGCCCTTCGGCTTGAGCGCGTCGGACGCGGCCGAGACCAGCCTGCTGCTCGGCCCCAGCGGCGAATTCGGCCTCGTCATCATCGGCAGCGCCATGATCGCCGGCCTCGTGCCGACCGGCATCGGCCTGAACCTGCTGCTGGTCATCACCCTGACCATGGTCGTCATCCCGCTCCTCGCCCGGCTCGGGCGGCGGCTGAGCCGCAGGCTCGAAAAGCGCCGCCCGCTGGATCCCATCGTCGCGGTGTCCCCGCCGCCGGACGAGATCGGCCGCGTCATCATCGCAGGCTACGGGCGCGTCGGGCAGCTCGTCGGCGACATGCTGGAGCGGCACAAGGTGCCCTATCTCGCAATCGACCTGGACCCAGCCCGCGTCGCTGCCGAGCGCCGGGCCGGCAAACCGGTGTTTTTCGGAGACGGCTCATATCCCGAATTCCTGCGCGCCTGCGGCATCGACCGGGCTCTGGCCCTCGTCATCACGCTCGACACGCGCAGCTCCATCGAGGCCGTCGTCAGTGCCGCCCGCAAGGAGCGCTCCGACATCACCATCGTCTCCCGCGCCCGGGACGCACGCCATGCGGCGGAACTCTACAAGCTCGGCGTGGACGATGCCGTGCCCGAGACCATCGAAGCCTCCCTGCAATTGAGCGAGGCGGTGCTAGCCGATATCGGCGTTCCCATGGGCCTCGTCATCGCCTCGATCCATGAGCGGCGGGACGAGTTCAGGACCATCCTCAAGGAAAGCAGCAAGGAAAGCAGCGCCAAGCGCGATCCGGGCCGCACCGAATTCCGGGCCAGACGGACCGTGGGAAAGCCCCCGCCCCCTGCCGTCGATGAGCCTGCGGCCAGCGAACCCGCGACGCGGACTGGTTCGTAAGCCCCTCGCCGATTGCGCTTGACCTAAATGGATGTTGCCGGACACTGGCGCGATGTTCCTCACCTTCTTCACAGAGCTGCGCGCGGCCAAAATTCCCGTATCCTTGCGGGAATACCTGTCCTTTCTCGAAGCGCTGGACGAGGATCTCGCCGACAAGAAGGTGGAGGAGTTCTACTACCTGTCCCGCGCCTGCCTTGTGAAGGACGAGCGCCATTTCGACCGTTTCGATCAAGTCTTCGGCCATGTCTTCAAGGGACTTGAAAGCCTGGGCCAGGCCGTCGATAAGGCCGGGATTCCGGAGGAATGGCTGCGCAAGCTTGCCGAGCGCCATCTCACCGACGAAGAGAAGCGCCAGATCGAGGCGCTGGGCTGGGACAAGCTCTGGGAGACGCTGAAGGAACGGCTCAAGGAGCAGCAGGGCCGCCATCAGGGCGGCAACAAGTGGATCGGCACCGCCGGCACCTCGCCCTACGGCGCCTATGGCTACAACCCGGAAGGCATCCGCATCGGCCAGGACAAGAGCCGCAATTCCCGGGCGGTGAAGGTGTGGGACAAGCGCGAGTTCAAGGATTTCGACGACGATGTCGAGCTCGGTGTGCGCAACATGCGCATTGCGCTCCGCCGCCTGCGCCGTTTCGCCCGTACGGGGGCGGTGGAGGAACTCGATCTCGACGAGACGATCCACGAGACCGCCAACAAGGGCTATCTCGATGTCCGCCTGCGACCGGAGCGCCGCAACGCGGTGAAGGTGCTGCTTTTCCTGGATGTGGGCGGGTCCATGGACTGGCATATCCAGGCGGCGGAGGAGCTGTTTTCGGCAGCGAGGCTCGAATTCAAGCATTTCGAGCATTTCTATTTCCACAACTGCGTCTATGAGCATGTGTGGAAGGAAAACCGCCGCCGCTTCGACGAGAAGATCCCGACGCTGGACGTCATTCGCACCTACCCTTCCGATTATCGGATCGTGTTCGTCGGCGATGCCTCCATGAGTCCCTACGAGATCGCGATGTCGGGCGGCTCTGTGGAGCATTGGAACGAGGAGCCCGGCCGGGTCTGGATGGAGCGGATCGTCCATCATTTTCCCAAGGCGATCTGGCTGAACCCGGTGCCTCGGCCCCATTGGGGCTATACGCAATCCATCGCGCTCATGCGGCAGATCTTCTCCGACCGCATGTATCCGCTCACTCTCGAAGGCATCGATCAGGCGATGCGGGAATTGGTACGCTAAGGAATGGCCCAAATCTACGAGCATAGCCCCCGCCCGGTCGGCGGGCCGATCAAGTTCACCCTCAAGGGCGACAGGCTGATCGTCGATTCCGGCCGCAAGGTCCATGAGGTCAGGCTCGGGGCGGTCGAAACGGTACGGATGACCTATGAGCCGGGGCGGTTCGCGCAGAAAGCGTTCCGGACCAGGATCCGGATGAAGGACGGCAAGACCTTCACCTTCACATCGCTGAACTGGAAGAACCTCGTGGAGGCGGAATCCCTACCCCGGGAATATCGGGCCTTCGCGCAGGCGCTGTTCGAGGCCATCGCCCGCGCCAATCCGGATGCACGGTTCGTGGCAGGCAAGCCGTGGCTGATATGGATCACGACTGCGACCTTCGCCCTCGGCTCCCTCATCGCCATGGCCTATCTGATCTGGCGCGCCCTCCAGATGGATGCGACGAGCATTGCACTGATGGGAGGACTCTTCGCCGCGGTAGGCGTCTGGCAGTTGGAGCCGATGGTAAGGCTCAACAAACCCCGCTCCTTCCGCCCCGAAGCGCCACCCGTGGAACTCTTGCCGAACGAATCTTAGGCCCGCACCACCAGCACAGAGCATTTGGCATGGCGCACGATGGTGGAGGCATTCGAGCCGAGGAGGTAGGTTGCCATGCTCGGCCGGTGCGAGCCGATGACGATGAGATCGGCCCCGGTCTTTTCGGCCTCGTCCAGCACTTCGGTATAGGTCGAGCCGAAACGCACCACCGCCGAGACGCGCTCGGCCGGGAGCTTCACTTTCGCGGCGAGATCGGCCAGCTTCTTTTCCGCCTCTCCCTGCTGCTCCTCGTCGAAGGTCGGCGGCATGAATTCCATGTAGGTCACAGGCACGATCGAGCGCACGTAGATTAGACGGACGGTGCCGTCCCAGACCTGGGCCAGCTCGACGGCCCTGTCGATGGCAGGCTTGGCGGCTTCGACCTCTGCCAGATCGACGGGAACGAGGATCGTCTTGAACATGGATGTGCCCCTCTTGAACGTTTGCGGATTAAATGGTGGCCGAAAATCCTAGGAAAAGAGGCCGGACGGGAATTCCCGGCGCGGCCTTAACTTCCATCAGACCATAATATGGGCTTTCTTCAACCCTGCCGTGTGGGAGTGCGAACTACGAGGCCGTCGAGTTCGAACCTGACCCGGATCTGGCACGACAGGCGCGAGTTCGGACGAACATCGTAGGCGAAATCGAGCATGTCCTCTTCCATCGGCTGCGGCGAGCCGGCGGCATCCTCCCACTCCTCGTCCACATAAACGTGACATGTGGCGCAGGAGCAGGCTCCGCCGCATTCGGCCTCGATGCCGGGAATGCCGTTCCTGACCGCGGCCTCCATGACCGTCGAGCCCTCTTCGGCTTCGACGGTGCGGGCCGTCCCTTCAGGATCGATGTATGTGATCTTGACCATTGCTGACCTCTGCCTCTCGGCGCATACTTAATCAAGCATGGGCAGGAAGACGAGAGACGATCGTGGCGCCCTGCCGTTTTCCTGCCGCAATTTACCCCGCACTGCTGGTTACTGAGCCGTTAACGACGTTAGCAAGTTGCACGGGACATTGGGTTTCCATCCCCTCGTCCGGCCGCTAGACTTACTTGGTAAATGGCAGGTTACCGAACGTAAGTACCGAAAGGCGGTTTTGCGGCTCGGATAAAGTCTGTGCATCTGCGTTGTTACTGGCGAATGCAGCAGCCTTACCCACCATTCTGTTGCGTCACGAGGGCGATCATGGCGACCGAGAAGAAGAAGATGAAAGACCCGGCAGAGGCGGCCTTGTCGGCTGTCGAACAGGCATTGAACCTGGACGATGCACTTCCGTCGCTATCGGTCGACCAGTCGGATGAATCCACGCCCGCACGCGATCCCAAGCTTCCAGACATCGACGACCACGATTTCACACGCGGTCCCTTCGCCGACCTCGATGCCGAAATCCCGATGAGCCGTTCCGATTCCCGCGACGCCAAGCAGGACGAGACGTCCCGTTCCGGCTTTGTCGCCCCCGACCGGAACGCCGTCGCCAACGACGACCGGCAGAATGTCGGCGTGATGCTTCAGGCGCTTCAAGTCCGTTCATCCCGGCGCCCCTACACCATCGCCACCCTCGCCTCCCTCCTCTGGCTCGGCGGTGCAGGCTTCCTTGTCTATTCGCAGGGCATCACCACGGTCGAGCATTTGCTCGCCGCCTACACCATGGCGCAGCTCTCCATCGCCGCTGTCGTGCTGGTGGCTCCGATCCTCCTCTTCTTCATTGCGGCCATGCTCACGGTTCGCTCGCAGGAGATGAAGCAGGTCGCCCGCGCGATAGGCGAAGTCGCCGTGCGTCTGGCTCAGCCCGAAAATTTCTCCACCGATGCGGTGCTTTCCGTCTCCCAGGCCGTGCGCCGCGAAGTGGCTGCCGTCGGCGACGGTGTCGAGCGCGCCCTTGCCCGTGCTGGCGAGTTGGAGACCCTGGTCCGCAGCGAAATCTCCACCCTCGAGCGCGCCTATACGGATAACGAGATCCGCATCCGCTCCCTGATCGACGAACTCGTCACGCAGCGCGAGGCCATCGTCACCAATGCCGAGCGCGTTCGCAGCGCGATTACCGGCACTCATCAGAATCTCACGCAGGACCTCGATGCGGCGGCCGAGCGGGTCGTTTCCGCCGTTCACGGCGCTGGCGACCGCGTCACCGGTTCGCTCGAAGAGCGCGGCGAGCAGATTACGCAGGCCCTCGGCCGCGCCGGCGAGCGTGTGGTCGAGGAAATGGCGAGCCGCGGCGTCGAGCTGGTCGATCGCCTCTCCGGCGCGAGCGAGGACATCAAGTCCGGCATCGCCGAAGTCGGTACCCACATCACAACCGCCCTCGAGGGCAAGGCGCAGGACATCACCGGCGCTTTCGAGCGGACCGGCGACGTGCTGACCCGCCATCTCCAGGACGGCGCGAGCCAGGTCACGCGCACGCTCGCCGAAACCGGCCGCGGCGTGATCGACGCCCTTGCCCAGCAGGGCAACGACGTGCGTGAGGCTTTCGAGCACACCGCCCGCACCCTTGAGGAAAGCTTCGCCCAGCGCGGCAGCGAGATCACCGAGAAGCTTGCTGCAACCGGCGGCGTCATCGCCGACGACATTTCGGCCCGCACCACGGAAATGCGTGATCAGATCGCGGCGGCCGGCACGGCCGTCGGCGAAGAGATCGTCCTGCGCGGCAGCACCGTGCGCGAACAGCTGGCCTCCACCGGCTCCTCGATCATCGAGGAGCTGGCCACCAACGGAAGCAGCCTGCGCAACGAATTCGCCAACACGGCGACATCCTTCATCGAGGATCTGACGACACGGGGCGGCACTCTGCGCGAACAGCTGGCCGCAACCGGCGCCGAGGTCGTCGATGAGATCGTCGTGCGCGGCGGCGAGTTCCGCAAGCGTCTCGCGACCACTGCGGCCGATGTCACCCGTGAAATCTCCCAGCGCGGCGGTGAAGTGCGCGAGCAGCTCGAGGGTGCCGTCCGTCTTGCGGACGAAGCCATCGGCAGCCGGGTCGAAGACCTTGCCGCCCGCCTTGAGACCGCCAGCCAGCGCGTCAGCGAGACCGTCACCGTTCAGGGCCAGGCTCTTGAAGGCAGCCTCTCGGAGATGGGCGAGCGGATCACCTCCCTCATGGGCGCGAAGGTCGACGAGTTCCAGTCGGCATTCGAAACCCGTGGCCAGCAGTTTTCGGAAACCCTCACCCACCATGCGGACGAGGCGCAGACACGCCTGGCCGGCACCGGCAAGGACATCGTCCTCGCCATCGCCACTCAGGGCGCGCGCGTCAACGAGGCTCTCAACCGGACGGCTGAAACCCTGTCCCAGACTGTCGAGACCCGCAGCCGCGAGATGGAGGAAACCCTCGGTTCCCGCCTTACCGCCTTCGAGGATGTCATGGGCCGCGGCGGCGAATTGGCAGAGCGCATCTCCCGCGATGTGGGCAGCCTGACGGAAACGATCAGCGGCCGCTTCGAGGAGATGGATCGCCTCATCACCGTGCAGGGCCGCACGATGGCGGAGTCCTTCGCCGAACGCGCCCGCGAAGCGACCGGCGCCATCGAAACCCAGCTCACGGCTCTCGAAGAGCATGCTACCCGTCGCACGTCGGAGATCACTGCGAATTTCGACACCATCGTCGAGCGTGTCGACCAAGCCCTCGGCACCCGCTCCTCGGCCCTCAACGAGGCGCTCGTGGTACGGACCGGCGAGATGGCCCGGGTCATGGCCGAAGGCGGCCGCGACGTGGCGAGCGCCCTCCAGGCCCGCGTGGACGAAATCAGCCAAGTCATCACCGTCAAGAGCGGAACGATCGCCGAGACGCTCTCGGCCAAGGCCGGCGAAATCAGCGAAGCGCTCGGCACCCGCGCCGCCGAAATCGAACAGGCCCTCGGCAGCCGCGCCGGCGAGATCACGGAAACCCTCGGCGCCCGCGCCTTCGAGATCGACCGTACCCTCGGCAGCCGTGCCACGGAGATCAACGCGACCCTCGGCAGCCGCGCGGAGGAAATCGCCACGACCCTCGATCAGCGGGTCGCCCTCTTCGAGGATCGCGTCGTCAACCGCCTCTCCGGCGTTGCCGAAGCAATCGAGGAGAAGGGCCAGACCGTGCTCGGTTCACTCGGCAACCGCATCGGCGAGATCCGCGACATCTTCGATACGCAGGGCACCTCCCTCGTGGAGAGCCTCGGCGAGCGCGGCAGCCTGATCGGCCGCGAGGTCGCTACCATCAGCGACACGACTCTGCGCAATCTGGAAGAGCGCAGCAATGCGGTGATCAATAGCCTGCAGGATCGCAGCACCACCATGCTGGCCTCCCTCCAGGAGCGCACCATGGAGCTGACCTCGTCCTACATGCAGTCCACCGAGGTCATGCGCGTCGCCATCGACGAAGGGACGGAGCGCACCGTCTCCACACTCGTCGGCACCAACGAGCGCCTGCGCGGCGAGCTTTCCGAAGTGCTCGGCCGGCTGCAGGACGCCAATCGCCTGCTTCAGCAGGTCGCAACGAGCGCCAGCGGCAATCTCGGCGCCATCGAGGACGGCCTTGCCGGCCGGGTCCAGCAGATCGAAGGCCTTCTGTCGGAAATCGCAGCCCAGACAGGCCGCGCCTCCGATCAGGTCGCCGATCAGGTCGAGGCCCTTCGCTCCGTGTCGTCCGGCGCGATCCAGCAGGCCACCGAACTGGCCTTCGCCCTCGAGGAGCGCGGCCGTGCGCTGACCGACGGCATCCGCGAGCAACTCACGACCCTGACCGACGCGGCAAGCTCACTGGAGCGTGCGGAAACCCGCATCAGCTCGGCCCTCTCCGGCCGCGAGGAGGCCCTCAACGACCTTCTCGGCCGCATCAACAGCCGGTCGGAGGATCTGGAATCTGTTACGCGCACCTTTACCGGCATGGTGGAAGGGTCCCTGCAGAACGCCGAGGCCAAGGCCCGCCAGATCGGCTCCGTGCTGGCCGATTCCGCCCAGGCGACGAGCCATGCCATCGGAGAGCAGTTCGAACGCATCCGCACCTCGACGGGAGCGGAAGGCGAGCGGACTGCAGCCGCCCTGCGCACGGCCTATGAGCAAGCCGCCACCGAGATGGCAGCGGCGTTGAACGCCGCCACCACGAAGTTCCGCGATACCATGGGCGAATTGCGCGGCATGACCGGCCAGATCCAGCGCGAACTTGAGACGACGCGGGCGGAACTCCGTCGCGGGGTCGTCGAGCTGCCGCAGGAGACGCAGGAGACCACGGCCAATATGCGCCGGGTCGTCGCCGACCAGATCAAGGCACTCAACGAGCTCTCCGCTCTTGTCTCGCGCTCGAACCGCGTGGTCGATACGGTCCCGGCCGCTCAACCCCGCCGGGTCAACGAGGCGGCTGTCGCGGCGGTCGCGGCGGTTGTCGAGCAGCGTCCCGCTCCGGCACCGACGCTTCCCGCGCCGACTCCGGCACCGACCGTAGCGCGCCATGTCGAGCCGAAAGCCGCTCCGGCCCCTGCCCCGGTTGCGCCCCCTGCGCCCGCTCCGGCTCCGGTTCGCCAGGCTCCGCCTGCGGCCGAGCGCCCGGTCCTCCGTCGCGAGGAACCGGCCCGGGAAGCCGGTCGTGGCGGTGGCTGGCTGTCGGATCTTCTGAACCGCGCCTCGCGCGATGAGGAAGCGGAACATGCCCGCGCGCCGTCCCGCCCCGATCGTTCACGGGTCAACAGCCTCGAATCCCTCGATTCGATCTCCGTCGACATCGCCCGGATGATCGATCACGACGCGGCCGTCGAGCTCTGGGACCGTTACAAGCGCGGCGAACACAACGTGTTCACCCGCCGCCTCTACACGATCCAGGGCCAGCAGACCTTCGACGAGATCCGCCGCAAGTATGGGCGCGACGCGGAGTTCAAGCAGACGGTCGACCGCTATGTGGAAGAATTCGAGCGCCTGCTCGCCGAGGTTTCCCGCGACGACAGGGACTCCATGCTGACCAAGACCTACCTGACCTCGGAGACCGGCAAGGTCTACACCATGCTGGCCCATGCCAGCGGCCGGTTCGACTGAACCGGAACAGAGCCAGGCACCAACTGAAAAACGCGGCCCCAAAGGCCGCKTTTTTCAGTTGGTGCCGGCTGCTCCCAGCGTGCCTGCACGCCACTCTGAAACATCGATGGCCGGCTCAAGGCCGGCCATGACAGAGAAGCGTAACTTCGATCAGGGGGCTTGGTTTCAGGTCGGAGGCTGATTGGCCGCCTGGCTCACCTCTTCCCGCCTCGGAAGCCTGTTCCCGCTGACCCAGCGCACGATATCCAGCATCACGACGGACAGAGCCTCGTCGAGAGCGCGGGCGGCGTTGGCCGCATCGACGGCCGCAGCGGGAACGCGAGCGCGGAAAATCCGTCCATTGAGGATACGCCCGTTCGCATCGTTCACGATCTTGGCTGCGATCTCCACGACGGCCTCATTGCTCGGCGTCGCGATTTCGAAGTTGCGGAGTTCGGAAATGAGCTGCACATCGCCCACCGCGCCGCTGCTCGGCCGCGAAACGCCGCGTATCTGCGAGGAATTCTCGAAGGTATTGATCAGGCGCGTCTGGATCAGCCGGGGCAGGTTGTCGGACCATTGGCCGTTGCCCAGGAAAGAGATCGCGCCCGAAGCGTCCTTCACGATGATCTGCTGGGTCGAGAGAGCCTGAAGAGCGGCGGGCTCGTTGACCAGCACCTGCACGCCCGAGGCACCATGGATGCGGGAAGTCGGCGCCGACAGGTCGTACGTCGTCGGGGGCGGTCCCGCGGCGCAGGCACCGGCAAGCATCGTGAGAAGCAGTGCCGGCGTAAGGCGCAGAAGTGGTCTGGCCCGAT
The DNA here is from genome assembly GCF_052114965.1 of Microvirga sp. 2TAF3. Taxonomy (NCBI): domain Bacteria; kingdom Pseudomonadati; phylum Pseudomonadota; class Alphaproteobacteria; order Hyphomicrobiales; family Methylobacteriaceae; genus Microvirga; species Microvirga sp. 2TAF3. The sequence goes on from NZ_JBFRFT010000008.1 coordinate 44,089, forward strand.
CGATGGGGGTGGGGAACACGGAGGACCTACACATCTTTAAAGCTTAACGGCGCCCATTGTATTCGGGTATGGACGGGCGGCCACCGAATATAATCTGCTGTGGATTGCGCTCCAGGCTTCGGACCGCGCGGCTGATGTCGTTGAGCGCCTTCCGGCCCTCCACCGCCAAGGCTTCGTATTCGCGCAGGCCCGTCTCCGAGAATCGTCCCAGGCCGGTGAGAACACCCGTGGTGCGCTCGTTGAGATTGTCGGCCAGGATACGGACGGAAGTGGCCGCCTCCTTGATCGTCTCGAACGCGCTCTTGCCCTCTTCGCCGGAGGCGGAACCGAGGAACTTCTCCGCGGCAACCAGCACGGCGTCGATGCGGTCGGCCGACTTGTTGAGCTTCTCGGTGATGGAACGCGCCTCCGTGATCGCCTTGTCCACATCGGGGCTGCGGCGGCTGAGGGTCTGGGTAAAGGTATCCACGTTGTCGACCGTGCGCCCGATCTTGACCGGATCGACCGCCTTGGCGAGCTTATTGATGTCATCCAGAGCCGTATCGAGTTTCGGCGCCGCCTCGTTGAGGCGGGCAACGAGGGCCGCCGCATCGCGGAGCGCGTCGTTGATGTCCTTACGGCTTTCGCTGAGGCCTTGCGTGAAATTGTCCACATTCTCGACGATGCGCGAAACGCGCTGGCGGTCCACGGAGCGCACCATTTCGTCGAGATTGGTCGCGAGGGTTTCGAGCTTTTCGGCCAGCGGACCGACCTTCTCGGCCGCCTGCCCGACCTGCGCGAGGAAGCGGTCGATGCCTTCGGCGTTCTCGCCAAGGGCCTGCGAGAAGCGCTCGACGTTCTGCACCGTGCGGTTGATGGAGCCCTCGTTCTCCGAAATCACGCGGCCGACCCGCTCCAGCACGTCATCCGCGCGCCGGGCGATGTTGCGGGCCGTCTCGATGAGATCCTGGAAATCGGATCGATCGGCGAAGATCGTCGGCAAGGGCTGCCCCGGACCGGCAACAAGCTGAGGGGCGTTGGGTTCACCACCGGACAATGCGATGGTCGCGACGCCTGTGAGACCTTGATATTCGAGGCGGGCCCGGGTGTCGGTGCGGATGGGGGTGCCGTTCTCAACCTGAGCGATGGCGACGACGCGGCGCGGGTCCTCGGGGAGAAGGTTGATATCGGTCACCTCGCCGACGCGCAGACCGTTGAAGGAAACGGTCGAACCTTTCGACAGGCCGGACACGGAGCCGGAAAACACGATGCGGATGGCCTGGCGCGCCTGTCCGCGATCGCCACCGGAGAACCAGTAGACAAAACCGAAGCCCGCCGCGATCACCGCCAGCGTGAACAACCCGATCAAAGCGTAATTCGCACGCGTTTCCATCACAAACCTTACGCGCCACCGGCCGAGACCGCGCGAGCCCGTTTCCCGTGAAAATAGGCGCGGAGCCAAGGATGATCCGATGCGAGCATCGCCTCGATAGGCCCTTCCGCCAGAATTTTACCCTCTCCAAGGGCCGCGATTCGGTCGCAGACCGTGTGAAGGCTATCCAAATCATGGGTTACCATGAATACGGTAAGCCCCAAAGTCCGCTGTAACGTAGCGATAAGCTCATCGAATTCTCCGGCACCGATGGGGTCGAGGCCCGAGGTCGGCTCGTCGAGGAAGAGAATGTCCGGATCAAGCGCCAGGGCGCGGGCCAGCGCCGCGCGCTTGATCATGCCGCCGGACAGCTCGGAGGGCAGCTTGTCCGCCGCATCGGGTTTCAGGCCGACCATCTCGATCTTGAGCATGGCGAGTTCGTCCAGCAGCCGTTCCGACAGATCCAGAAACTCCCGCATCGGCACCTGCACGTTCTGTTTCACCGTCAGCGCCGAGAACAAGGCGCCCTGCTGAAAGAGAACACCCCAGCGTCGCTCCAAGAGCCGCCGCTCGGAAGGCGACAATTCGTCCAGATTCTGCCCCAGCACCTCGATGGTGCCCGCCCGCTTCGGCACGAGGCCGAGAATCGCCCGGGTCAGGACCGACTTGCCCTGTCCCGAGGCGCCCACGAAACCAAGGATTTCGCCCCGATAAACGTCGAGATCGAGGCCTTTCAGGATGGTCTTTTCCCCGAAGCCGACCTCGATGTCGCGTACGCGGATCACCACTTCGCGGTCCTTGACGGGGATGGGATGGCGTCTCTCGAGCATCGCCTAATACCTGATTGCCGCGAAGAACATAGCGAAGAGGCCATCGAGCACGATGACCATGAAAATTGCCTTCACCACCGAGGACGTCACATGCCTGCCGAGGGATTCGGCGGATCCGGCCACTGCCAGGCCCTCCAGGGTGGCGATGATGCCGATGACCAGTGCCATGAACGGCGCCTTGATGAGACCGACGAGAAACGTGTTCATCCCCACGGCGGCTCGCAGGCGGGAGAGGAAGACATCCGGACTGATGTCGCCATAGAGCCAGGCCGTGATTCCGCCGCCGGACAGGGCGGCGATCGAGGCGATGAAGGTCAGAAGCGGCAGCCCGATCAGGAGAGCGAGAATGCGGGGGATGATCAGGACCTCGATCGGATCGAGCCCCATGACCCGCAGGGCATCGATCTCCTCCCGCATCTTCATGGAGCCGATCTCGGCCGTAAAGGCGGACCCGGACCGGCCCGCGACCATGATGGAGGTCAGAAGAACGCCCAGTTCGCGCAGGACCAGAATGCCGGTCAGGTCGACGACGAAAGGCGTCGCGCCGAAGCGCTGGAGCTGGAAAATGCCCTGTTGCGCAATGATGCAGCCGACCAGGAACGAGATCAGAACGATGATGGGAACGCCGCGATAGGCGATCTGCTCCATCTGGTTGATGACGGCCGTCCCCCGGAACCGGCGCGGATGGATCATGACGCGGATGAGAGCCGAAACCAGTTCGCCCAGGAAAGCCACGCCGTCGATGAGATCGCGCCCGGCGCCGTAGACGGTCTTTCCCATATCGACCAGGAAATCGACGAATTTCGAATGCTTGACGGCCTTCGTTTCCTGGAAGCCACGATAGGCGACCTCATCCAGCAGAATCTGCTGTTCGGCTGAGGCATTGGCGAAGTCGACCGCCAGCCCGCGCTCTCCCAGCTCGTGCCTCGTCCGGTCGAGAACCCAAGCTCCGAGGGTGTCGAGGCGTCCTACCTTGCTGAGATCGATGATCATGCGGTGGTGGTCCGCGGCGGCTGAAATTTCCGCCGCCAGGACTTCAACCAATGCGGCATGCTCGGCGATCCAGTGACCGGCGAGCCTCGCCGTCACCTTATCCCCGGCACGTTCGATTTCGACTTGCGGCTCGTGAGCCAAGGTGCTCTGCGCCACGATCATCCTTCCGGCATTGATTCCGCTAGGTGATAGCGTGTAGCTGCGTCACAAGTCGAGCCGAAGTTAAGAATTTTGGGGAAGAGAATGCGTCATCTGACCGTCACGATCGACCGGTTTCCCATCGCCGGAAAGTTCACCATCGCCCGCGGGTCCCGCACGGAAGCCGTTGTCGTTACAGCGACAATCGCCGAGGATGGGACGACGGGCCATGGGGAATGCGTCCCCTATGCCCGTTATGGCGAGACGGTCGAAGGTGTTGCCGCCGCCATCGAGGCCATGCGTCCGCAGATCGAGGCCGGAATGACCCGGGAGGCTCTGCAGGCGGCGATGCCGGCGGGAGCGGCCCGCAACGCGGTTGACTGCGCGCTCTGGGACCTCGACGCCAAGCGCTCCGGCATCCGCGCGCATCTCACGGCGGGCGTCAATCGCTGGCTGCCGGCGACCACCGCCTACACGATCAGCCTCGACACGCCGGAGGCCATGGCTGAAGCGGCGGCGAAGGCGGCCGACCGGCCGATCCTGAAGGTCAAGTTCGGAGCTCCGGGCGGCGATCTCGAGCGCATCGCCGCCGTTCGTAAGGCTGTACCGGATGCGACGCTGATCGCCGATGCCAATGAAGGCTGGACGGAGGACAACCTCGCCGCCCATTTCGCGGCCTGCGCGGATGCTGGCTTCGCCCTTGTGGAACAGCCCCTCCCTGCCAAGAACGACGGTTACCTGGGCAAGATCTCCCGCCCGGTGCCGATCTGCGCCGACGAGAGCGTGCATGACCGGGCGAGCCTCGACCGGTTGGTCGGGCTCTACGACGCCGTCAACATCAAGCTCGACAAGACGGGCGGATTGACCGAGGCCCTGGCGCTCGCCGATGCGGCCGAGGCCCGGGGCTTCTCCATCATGATTGGCTGCATGGTCGGCACGTCGCTGGCCATGGCCCCCGCCATGGTACTGGCGCCCCGCGCCCGTTTCGTCGATCTCGACGGCCCGCTCCTCCTCGCTCTGGATCGGGAACCCGGCCTGAGATTCGACGGCAGCATCATCTATCCGCCGGAGCCCGCTCTCTGGGGTTGAGTTTTCAGCATCCGCGCGGCAGCGAGGAGTAGGATAAAACCGATGGCTCCCAGGGGAGCCATCGCCGCAAAGACGGCAGCACCTGATTCCTTATAGATCACGCCGCTCGCGATGGTGGATGCAGCCGTGAACAGGGCCGCAAGCGATCCGTAAATGCCCTGGGCCCGTCCCCGCGCATGGAGCGGAGCAAGAGCGGTAAGCGCCGCCATGGCCCCCAGATGCGATGCCCCGAACGTCAGGCTGTGCATGGTCTGCAGCACGAAGGTGACTGCCGTTCCCGGATGCAGGGAAAGAACGGTGAAGCGGATCACTGCGGCAGAAGCTCCGATCATGAGCAAGCCGAGCCCCGATCCGCGCCCGACGGCCTTTCCTAAGAAGATGAAGACCATGATTTCAGCGATCACGCCGGCTGCCCAGAAATAGCCGATGACCGAATCCGCAAATCCCTGCGACTGCCAATAGATGCTGGCGAAGGCGTTGAGAGCGCCATGGCTGCCCTGAATCATCGCCGCCGCGATCATGACGATCCAGAGTACCTTCGGAAGAGCCTTCGCGGCCGGGCTTCCGTCCTCCGCCTTCTCGGGGATGTCGGCTCCGCCATCCGGAACCGCGATCAGTGTCGCGATGATGCCGAGAATGGGAATGAGGGTCAGCGCCACCAGAACGATGCCCGCACCGAACGCGCCGACAAGATAGCCGGCCGCGATATTGGCGATGAAGAACGAGATGGAGCCAAAGCCCCGGATGCGGCCGTAATTCAGGCCCGGGTGGCGCTGCACCGCTGCCGTCGTCACGAGATCGTTGCCGGGGATGACCGCCGCCTGGGCGATGGCGACGAGCGCCACCAGGCCGATGATGGTGAGGCTGTCCTGTGCCAGCATGAGCAGGGGAAAGCCCGCCATTTGCCCCAGATGACTTGCCAGAAGCAGCCGCCGCGGGCCGAAGGACCTGTCGGCGAGGCTTAAGAGAGGCGCCGTAGCGACAATCCTCACAATGATTGGAATGGCGACGACAATGCCGATGATGGCCGGGCTCAGCGCCTTGCTCTGCAACCAGATCGGGAAGAACGGCAGATAGAAGCCGTGACTGAAGAAGCTTGCAGCATGCAATGCGGACAGACGGATTCCCAAAGCCCTAGAAGTGGACATCACCGGAACAGCCAGCGGAAAGGGATCGAGAGAGCCAAAAGGGATGAGGGCACGGCGTAAAGTCGTCGTTGATAACGTAAGGGAAAGTCTTGAGCTGTCTACGGCTTTCGACACAGTGGTCCCATCGGAATCGGGAAACCCAGGCATCGACGGAGTCCACCATGCCGGATGAAGAGACGCTCGTCACCTTCAATCACATGGACTATGGCGCCATCGAAGCCGCCGTGATGGAGACCGCACGCGGCCGCTGGTTCCTGCGCGAATATGCCAAACGTAACCGCAATGCGGATACGGAAGCCGTCCTGGCTGCGGTAGCGGGACTCGAGAAGAAACTTGTCGAGGAAAAAGCCGCCCGCACCATGGACCAGATCCGGGCCAGCCTGCTGGATATGGCCAGCGCCATTGGAGAGACAAAGGCCGATATCGGTCTATGCCAGCCGGAGGAACGGGACGCCCCGGTCGCCGCGCCCGATTCCGGCCCGGAAGAGACTGCCCGGCGCATCGCGCGCATTCTCAAGACTTTGCGTTACCTGGAAGAGCGTATCCACGCCATGATGGATCTCTGCGATCCCGAGCAGCCTTTGGCGGACAAGGAGCCGCCTTCTCGCGACGTGGTGGATTTCGTACAGGCGAGAGCCGCCTCCCCCTTCCTCAACTAAAGCCCGGTCTTTCCCGGATCACGCTCTAGCCGCTTTGTAGTCAGGCGTTGTCGCTGGCCGCCGCAATATTGGAAAAGAACTGGCGCGCGCTTTCCCGCCAGGTGAATGTCTCGCCATAAGCGCGGCACCGATCCCTAGAAATCTCAAGAGCGGCCATGGCAGCCTCGCGCAGGTCCCAGCTCAGCACCCCACATCCCGCCGAGCCGACGACATCGATCGGACCCATGACAGGGAAGGCCGCGATGGGCAGTCCAGACGCCAGAGCCTCGATCAGAACGACGCCGAACGTATCGGTGAGGCTCGGAAAAACGAACACGTCGGCGGAGGCATAGGCCCGCGCCAGAGGTTCGCCGATGAGAGACCCAGTAAACAGCGTTTGCGGGTATTTCCGCTGCAGTTCGGCCCTCGCCGGCCCATCGCCAACGACGACCTTCGTACCTGGAAGATCGAGGGAGAGGAAAGCCTCCAGGTTCTTCTCGACCGCGATGCGTCCGACGAACAGGAAAACCGGCGAGCGCCCATCGAGAACCCTCTCGCCACGCGGCCGGAAGAGATGCGTATCGACGCCCCGGGTCCAACGCACGATGTTCCGGAATCCGTGATCCCGCAGCGCGATTTCCAGGGACATCGTGCTGACCATGACGGCCCGCCCGCCATTATGGAACCGTCGGAGCGCGCTGTAGGTCCAGCTCTCGGGAATGGGCAGGCGAGCGGACACATATTCCGGAAAACGGGTGTGATAGCTTGTGGTGAAGGCCCTGCCCTGCTTCCGGCAGAGGCCTCGCACCGCAAGGCCTATCGGCCCCTCGGTGGCGATATGGACATGGGTCGGCCGAGCGTCTTCCATGAGGCGGGCAACCCGGTCCGGCATCGCCAAGGACAGGCGGATTTCGGGATAGGTCGGCATCGGAAAGGAGCGAAACCGCTCCGGCGTCAGGAGCGCGACCTCGGCGCCGAAGGCGGGCGCCTCCGCCACCATATGTTCGAGCGAGCGCACGACCCCGTTGATCTGAGGCCGCCAGGCGTCGGTTGCGATCAGAAGGCGCATCAGGCCGCCCTGACGGTGAGCGAAGAGGCATCAGGAAGCTGAGGTATTTTCTCAGGGATGGCCTCGGTCCAGCGGACCATCTGCAATGTGCCGTCGTAATGCTCGACGATGGCGGTGCAGGATTCCACCCAATCACCCGTATTCACGTAGCGCACGCCCAGAAGATCATGCATGGCGGCATGGTGGATATGGCCGCAGATGACGCCGTCGGCCTCCTGCCGCTTGGCCTCCGCCGCCAGAAGCTCTTCGAAGCGGCTGATGTAGTTCACCGCGTTCTTCACCTTCAGTTTGGCCCAGGAGGAAAGCGACCAATAGGTCAGCCCGAGCTTGCGGCGCACGATGTTGAGGTGGGTATTGACGAAGAGCGCCGCCGTATAGGCGCCGTCGCCGAGAAGCGCGAGCCAGCGCGCATGGCGGACCACGAGATCGAACTGATCTCCGTGCATGACGAGGTAGCGCTTGCCGTCGGCAGCCTCATGCAGTGCGGAATCGGCCAGCTCGATCCCGCCGAGATGGACGCCGAGATAGTCCCGCAGGAACTCGTCGTGATTGCCGGGAATGTAGATCAGGCGCGTTCCCTTGCGCACCTTGCGCAGGAGTTTCTGGACCACGTCGTTATGGGCCTGCGGCCAGTACCATCCGGATTTCAGCCGCCAGCCATCGACGATGTCGCCGACGAGATAGATGGTATCGGCATCATAATGCTTCAGAAAATCGAGAAGCTGGCCGGCTTGGCAGCCCTTGGTACCGAGATGGGTATCCGACAGAAACAATGTACGCACGCGGATGGCGGCAAGATCCTGGGCCATGCAGCGTCCTTTCTTGGAGGATCGCCAAAGCCAAACCGGATTCGCATCTCACCCCTGTGACGCTCTTCTTGCGAAAATGTGACAGCCCACGCCGCAAGCATGCACCAGACGCAGGCATTTTCTCCAAAAGAGGGGTTCACGCGGACGCCTGCTCGTGGTTGGCTGCAATCATCATCGACGCGACTCAAAGCCTATGAAATCTTTCCCATCGTGAAACCTCTCCTGGGGATTTCCCTCAAAGTCCTCTCCGCCTTCGTCTTCACGCTCATGTCGGCCGGATTGAAGACGTTGACCGCGCTCTACCCTGTCGGAGAGATCGTGTTCTTCCGCTCGATCTTCGCGATGATCCCGCTCCTGATCTGGTTGTCCTGGCAGGGCGATCTCATCAATGCGGTGCGCACCGACAACGTGCCCGGCCACTTCCTGCGCGGCCTGATCGGCACCTCGGGCATGTATCTCGGCTTCGCCGCCCTCTCCTATCTTCCTCTGCACGACACCATCGCCATCGGCTACGCATCGCCCCTCATCGTCGTCATCCTGGCCGCTCTCCTCCTGAAGGAGAAGGTTCGCGCCTATCGCTGGTCCGCCGTCGGAATCGGCTTCATCGGCGTCCTGATCATGCTCTCGCCCTATCTGAAGTTCGGCACCTTCAGCGGAGGCATGGATGCCGGACCGACCATCGGGGCCCTCTTCGCTCTGGTCGGAGCCTTGTGTTCCGCGGGCGCGACCATCCAGGTGCGCCGCCTGACCATGACCGAGCGGACGGGCGCCATCGTCTTTTACTTCTTCGTCCTGGCGTCGGCCCTGTCTCTGCTGACCATCCCCTTCGGCTGGAAGATCCCGCCCCTCACGGACCTTCTGTTCTTCATGCTGGTCGGCACCCTGGGCGGCATCGGGCAGATTCTGATCACCCAGAGCTATCGCTATGCCGACACCTCGATCCTGGCGCCCTTCGAATACACCACGATGATCTGGGCACTCCTGCTCGGCTGGTTCGTCTTCGGCGACCTGCCGACCTTTGCCGTCATGATCGGCGCCGCCATCGTTGCTGCCACGGGGCTTTTCATCATCTGGCGGGAGCGCCGACTCGGTCTGGCCCGTGCCAAGGAACTCGAAACCGCCGCCCAGAGGCCCGGCGGCTAGAGTATCGGACCCAAAAGTGGACTCCATTTTTGGGATCAATCCGATGCTCTCTCGTTGGATGAGCGCATCGTTCTGAGCAGAAAACCGGGTCCACTTTTCCGCACGATGCGCTAGGCCGGACCTCCCTGTTCTTTTTGTCGAAAGACGGGCTTGGACGGCGCGCCTGCTTGACCCATCTCCTCTGTTACCCCACAACCGTTTTGTGGAACGAACGTTCTGTCTTTCAGAACAGAGGCGAGTCAGATGGGCGTTGAAGGCAAAGAGCGTCACCGGGAACTGGACGCAGGCGCACAGGTTCTCTCCGGCCATATGGGCAAGACGATCCAGCGGCTGCGCAAGGCCTATAACCTGTCCCTTTCGGAACTGGCAGAGCAGTCCGGCGTGGCGAAATCGATCATCAGCCAGATCGAGAGAAACGAGACCAACCCAACGCTTGCCACCATCTGGCGCCTGAGTCAGGCCCTCGACGTCTCCATCGAGCGTGTGCTCGCCACGAGCGACGAGGAGCCGTTCATCGAGAAATCGACCCGGGCCGATACGCCCATCCTGCTGTCCGAGGATGGCAAGGTCCGGCTGGCGATCATCGGCTGGCTCAAGACCATCGAATGGCTGCAATGGTATGATGTGCAGGCGGAGCCGGGTGGCGTCCTCGACTCGGACGGCCACCAGCGTGGTTCCGTCGAGTGCCTTTCAGTCCTCGAAGGCGAGTTCGAGGTCGAAGTGGGCGATGTGGTCCAGCGCGCCAAAGCCGGCGAGACCCTGCGCTATCGCTGCGATCGCCGTCACACGATCCGCGCGGTCGGCGATACGCCTGGTCACGCAACCATGGTCTGCATCCTGAAAGCGGCCGTGATGGATTAGCGCCTCTCGCTGCCTCGACGCGTCCGGCTCTTACGCCGCATTTTCGGACAAGTCGGCGCCTTCTTTGCTTGACACTTCTTGCGCGCTTGCTGGCTGCAGTGTCCGGAGCTGAACGCCTTTGGAATCTGAAACGATCTGCTTTCGAAGGAGATCGAAGCGAACGAACGGGATGGTTTGGCTTTCGAGAAGATCCAGCATCGCCAGCGGATCATTGAGCGGAAGGCTTGCATGAGCAGCCATCATCTTGGGCATGTCGTATTGCCACCACTGCGCTTTTAGGAGCCGGGCGATGGTTTTTTCGTCAAAGCGGTATTTCACGACCCGCCCGGGATTACCGACGACCACCGCGTAGTCGGGAACATCCTTGGCGACCACCGTCCCCGCACCGATCACCGCCCCGTGGCCGATCTTGACGCCAGGAAGGAGGACGGCCCGGTTTCCGATCCAGACATCATGTCCAACCTGGGTGATTTTGCTGTAGCCATCGAATTGAAATGGTGGCTGGTAATCCGCGAATGTCCGGTAGATGTTCTGGTAGGATAAAGGGTGAGTGGTCAGCCATTGGGTAGGATGAGCGCTCCCCCGCATGAGCACTTCATTGCCGATCGAGCAATATCGCCCGATCGAAGCATAGGCGAGGCTGGCACGGGGCGCCGCATAAGAATAGGCGCCCATGAAAACATTCATCAGCTCGACGGCCGGATAGATTCTGACAGGCTGCTCCCAGGTAAAACAGGTCTCGAAGGAGCCTGCCATGTCGAGACCATGCTCCAACAGAATTGCCTTAATATCGATGTTGGCATGATTCACGGTGGCAATCTCTTACTCTTACGTGAGTGAAGAAAACTGCCTTTAATATATATAACGTTATATTGAAATCTATTTCTCTTGCGGCTTCTTATAGGCCTGCCGCGGAGGCAGGGAGAGGATGTATTCCGCCATGGCCTGACGGTCGGATTCCGGCAGTTGCGCAATGTTGTGAACCACCGCGCCCATCGGCCCGCCGACCGTGTCGAAAGTTGGCGTCTCCCCTGTCGTGAGAAGCGTCACCAGCTCGGCGGCCGACCAGCCGCCGATCCCGCTCGGGCTCGGCGTGATGTTGGGGACAGTGCCCTTTCCTTCAGGATTAGGCCCTCCGGCGAAGCGACGGTCAGGAATGATGGCGCCCGCGAGATTGCGCTCGCTGTGGCACTCGGCGCAATGGCCGGGTCCTTCAACCAGATAGGCACCACGGTTCCAGGTCGTCGACCGGTCGGGATCGGGAACGAACACGCGCCCGTCGAGGAAGGCCAGCTTCCAGAGGCCGATGCCGCGGCGGATATTGAAGGGAAAAGGCAGCTCATGCGGAGGCGCACGTCCTTCGACCGGCGGCAGCGTCATCAGGAACGCGAAGAGATCGGAAAGGTCCGCAGCGGACATGCGCTGATAGGACGAATAGGGAAAAGCCGGATAAAGGTGCTGCTCATCCGGCGACACACCCTCGCGCATGGCGCGCACGAAATCCGCCGTGCTCCAGGCTCCGATTCCATCCTGCTTGTGCGGTGAAATATTGGGGACGTGGAACGTGCCGAAAGGCGATTTCAGAGCATAACCACCGCCCATCCGCGTCTTGTCGTCCTGGCCCGGTGTTGCGTGGCAGGATGAGCAACCGCCCGCGAGGAACAGGATGCGGCCCTTCTCAGGATCGGGGTTGTGTGCAAAGGCAGCCGGCGTGCCGGGAGTGGCAGCCGTCTCGCCATGGATGACGCGCCACGCGGTCGGAGAGGTGAGAGCGAAGAAACCCAAGGCTCCGAGCACTACCAGCCCCAGGAGCACCACAACCGTTTTTCGCATTCTCTCCCCCCTCACAACAAAACGGGCGGCTTTATCAAGCCGCCCGCACCGCTCTCCGACAAAACCCCTACCCGACCGGCTGGCGGAAGGTTTTATGGCAGGTGCCGCAGTTTTGAAGAACCTTCGGCATCTCGGCCTTGAAGGTCGCCTCGTCCTTGATCGAAGTCAGCGCGGCCTGCGCGTCCTGCTCGAACTTGACGAAAATGGCATTGAAATCGGCCTTGCTCTCCCAGACCGCTGGCAGAACCTTGGTGTTGCCGCCGGACTTCGAATTCTCCGGGAAGAGAGAGGGCGCTTCCTTTGCATTGTGAGAATAGGCCTTGAGTGCGGTTTGCACCTGCGCAAGGTCGAACGGAGCCTGGCCGCGCAGCATGGCGCCGATCACGCGTGAGTGTTCGCCATTGTCCTTCATGAGCTTCTGACGTTGCTCGATGACATTGGCTTGTGCGATCGCCGCAGTCACTCCAAGCGCCAGGAGGCTGGCGACGAAAACGGTACGCTTCATATGGTATCTTCCCCTTGTTGGTCCGATGGAAGGCTTCCCTCGGCCCATCATCGGCGAACGAACATTAGCGCATATTTTTTCCTGACCCCGCAATCAGGGGGCAAACACATCTCTGTGATGGGATAACGGAGGGGGAGCGGGCCTATTCCACGGGCTCGCCGGCACCGATCCAATCCTTGAAGCCGCCTTTGTAATGCTCCCGGATGTCGCGTCCGGCCGCCTGGGCAAACTCGGCTGCCCGGGCAGACCTGACCCCTGCGGCACAGGAGAAAACGATTCGCTTGCCTGTCGGCAGTGATGCCGGGTCGAAGGTCGAGAGGGGGTGAGAAACCGCCCCTGGAATATGGCCGGCCGCGAATTCCTGCGGCTCGCGGACATCGACCAGCAGAATGGAGCCGTCGCTGAGCCCCTGCTTGATGTCGTCCCGGCTGAGATCGACGATGGGTGCTGAACCATTCATGGGAGAACCTCCGTGCTCCGTTGTCTAAAGCATTTTCCGCAAAATTGGATTTCCAGTTCTGCGAAGAGAAAATGCGTTCCTTCAATAAGAGAGCATATCGGCTTGGCACGGAGGCTCGCAATCGAATGGCTTACGGAAGATCCGGAATACGCAGAACCCAACCGGGTTGAATCATGTCCGGATTTTTCACGGGCGGAGAATTCGCTTTCACGATCTCCGTGTATTTGGCGCCCTTGCCCTTGCCGTAATGCTTCTCGGCGATGGTCCAAAGGGTATCGCCCTTCACGACCGTATACATGACGGATTGCTTTTCAGGCTGTTGAATCTGGAGACCCGTGGTGTCGACCTCGGCGACGCCGAAGGTATTGCCGAGAGCGAGAATGATCCGCTCGGCCTCATCCTGGCTTACGGCCTGACCGGACAATTTCACCTTATCTCCATCGACATCGATGCCGAGTTTGCCGGCATCGAAGCCCTGGCCTTGAACCTCCTGCTTCAACTTATCCGGAGTCGCCGCCTCGGCGCTTCCGCCGAAAATCTTGGCTCCCGCCTCCTTGATGAATTTGAACAAACCCATGACCCCTCTCCTTTTCGGTCCCGGCATCGGTATGACGCCGCACCCAAGAAAAGACGCCTGTTCCAGGTAACGGTTCCGCTCAAGCCAAGGACGAGAAGACATCCGCCAGGGACGGCAGCCGGTCTTTCAGCCGCAGCAGGGCTATCAGCTCGATCTGTACCACCGCCGTGTCGAACTCCCGCTCCGCATCATGTTCGAGGCGTTCCTCGAACGCCGCCAGGATTTCCTCCTTCGTCTTGCCCTTGACCGCCATGATGAAGGGAAAGCCGAACTTGTTCTTGTAGGCGTCGTTGAGGGCGAGGAAGCGGTCACGCTCCTCTTGCGTCAGGCCGTCGAGGCCTGCCGAGGATTGTTCGCTGCGTGAATCGTCGGTGAGATCGGCAAGCTTCAGCCGGCCCGCGAGATCGGGATGCGCCTGGATGAGAGCAAGCTTCTGCTCGCGGCTTGCCTGCGAGAGCACATGCACCATGGCGGCATGCATCCCCTCCGCCGTGTCCTGCCCGGTGGTCAGGCCTTCGTCATAAGCCTTTTCGGCGATCCAGGGAGAATGCTCGAAAATATCGCCGAAGAGCTCGACGAAAACCGCCTTGCTCATGGTGCTCGGCTTGAGATCGGCCGGGCGGTGATGCCGGATCCAGTGCCGGGCGATATCGCTGCGCCGCGCCACCCAGACATGGTCGTGGGAGGCGACATAATCGAGAAACCGCGCCAGTGCCGCCGCGCGGCCGGGGCGGCCAACCAACCGGCAATGGAGCCCGACCGACATCATCCTAGGAGCCTTCTCCCCCTCGACATAAAGCGTGTCGAAACTATCCTTGAGATAGGCGAAGAACTGATCGCCCGCATTGAATCCCTGCGGCGTCGCGAAGCGCATGTCGTTGGCATCGAGCGTATAGGGCACGATCAGTTGCGGGCCTTTGGCGCCCTGCTCCCAATAGGGAAGCTCGTCGGCATAGGAATCGGCGCTGTAGAGAAAGCCGCCCTCCTCCGCCACGAGGCGGTTGGTATGTTCGGAGGTGCGGCCCGTATACCAGCCGAGCGGCCGCGCGCCCGTCACTTCCGTGTGGATGCGGATGGCCTCCCGCATATGCGCGCGCTCTTCTTCCGCCGAAAAATCCTTGTAGTCGATCCACTTCAATCCGTGGCTGGCGATTTCCCAATCCGCCTCCTGCATGGCGGCGACCGCTTCGGGATTGCGCATCAGCGCGGTGGCGACGCCGTAGACGGTGACCGGCATGTCCCGTTCGGTGAACATGCGCCACAGGCGCCAGAAGCCGACGCGGGAGCCGTATTCGTAAATCGACTCCATGCTCATGTGCCGCTGACCGAGCCAGGGCGCGGCACCCACGATCTCCGACAGAAAAGCCTCGGAAGCCCGGTCACCGTGGAGGATATTGTTTTCTCCGCCCTCTTCGTAATTCACGACGAACTGGACGGCGATGCGAGCGTCGTTCGGCCAGCGCGGATGCGGCGGGTTGCGGCCGTAGCCGACGAGGTCGCGGGGATAGGATGTCTCTGCCATGATCAGCTGCCTCGATAGGTGGAATAGCTCCAGGGCGAGACGAGGAGCGGCACGTGGTAATGCCCGTCGGGCTCGGCGATGGAAAAGCGGATAGGCACCACATCCAGGAACGGCGGATCGGCCGTGGCCGTCGCGAGGGAGCGGAAATACGGGCCGATATGGAAGACCAGTTCGTAGGTCCCGGCGCGGAAGGTGTCGCCTGCCAGGAGCGGCGCATCCGTGCGCCCATCCGCATTGGTGGTGGCGCGCACAACGGCCCGTCGTCCCTCGCCTTCGATGGCGAAGAGCTCGATCTCTATGCCCCTGGCGGGCCTGCCGTTCGCCGTATCCAGGACGTGGGTGGACAATCGGCTCATGAAAACCTCGACTGAAATGAGAAAGCGCCCAAAAGGAGCGGGAATTTTCGGGCGCAGGCTTCCGGCGTCAAGCTACCTTTGGGCATAAGCGCCCGTACCCGCGACTTTCCGGAACGTGTTCCTGTTGAAAAAGCCGGGACGCAACCCTTTCGCAAACAAGCGGGCCGCCCTAGTCTAGCACCCTTGTTTCATGGTCAAGGGGCCGCATGATCGACCCGCAGATTTCCGAATGGATCAGCCAGCTTCTGCGCTGGGTCCACGTCATCACCGCCATCGCCTGGATCGGCTCGTCCTTCTATTTCATCCATCTCGACCTCAGCCTGAAGAAGCGCGAGGGCCTGCCTCCCGGCGTCGGCGGCGAGGCCTGGCAGGTCCATGGCGGCGGCTTCTACAACATGCGCAAATACCTCGTTGCGCCGCCGGAGATGCCGAAGGAGCTAACCTGGTTCAAATGGGAGAGCTATTCCACCTGGATCACCGGCTTCTTCCTGATCGTCTGGGTCTATTATCTCAACGCCGGTCTCTACACGATCGATCCGGCCGTGCGCACCCTCGCACCCTGGCAGGTACCCGTCATCGGCCTCGGCGGCCTTGCGCTGAGCTGGCTCGTCTACGAGGGCCTGTGCCGCTCGCCCCTCGGCAGGAACGACGTGGCGCTCGGCTGCGTGTTGTTCGTCTATATTCTCGCAGCCGCCTACGCCTTTACGAACGTATTCAGCGGCCGCGCGGCTTTTCTTCATACGGGAGCGATGATCGCGACCTGGATGTCGGCCAGCGTCTTCTTCGTTATTATCCCCAACCAGAAGAAGGTGGTGGCGGAGCTGCTGGCCGGCCGCGCGCCCGATCCCGCCCTGGGCAAGCAGGCCAAGCAGCGCTCGACGCACAACAACTATCTCACCCTGCCCGTGCTGTTCCTGATGCTCTCGAACCACTACCCGCTGGCGTGGTCGTCCCGCTACGCGGTCGGCATCATCGGGCTCGTCCTGATCGCGGGCGCTATCGTGCGGCACTTCTTCAATTCACGCCATGCGGACAAGGGCTCGCCCTGGTGGACCTGGGGTGTCGCCGCAGCCTGCATCGCGCTCGCGATCTGGCTGTCGATCATCGGCAAGCCCGGCAACGCCAACATGGCGGATGTCCAGACCGGGGTCACACCCGCCACCCTGACCGCCTCCTTCGACGAGGCCGTTCTTACCATCCAGTCGCGGTGCTCCATGTGCCACGCCGCCGAGCCGGTCTGGGACGGCATTCCCGTCGCGCCCAAGGGCGTCCGCCTCGACACGCCGGAGGAGATCGCGCGCCATGCGGAGCTCGTCAGGGTCCAGGCCGTGCTGACCCATGCCATGCCGCCCAACAACATTACGGAAATGACGCCCGATGAGCGCAAGGCGGTGGCGACATGGCTCGCCCAGAAGGACGCGGTCCTTCGCTAGTTTTTCTCGCAACATTGTTCTACAACCAACGTCACAAAGGGGATGGACGTGCCTGAACTCACCCTCGAAACCGCCCAACTGATCGTTTCGGCCGCGCTCAAGGCAGCTCGGGAAAAATCCTTTAAGCCGCTGTCCATCGTCGTCTACGACGCGCGCGGGGCATTGAAGGCCCTCGCTTCCGAGGACGGCACCAGCCTCAAGCGCGCCGAGATCGCCATGGGCAAGGCCTACGGCGCCCTGGCCATGGGCGTGGGATCCCGCGCCCTGCACAAGATGGCTACCGACCGCCCCTATTTCGTGGCGGCCGCGAGCCACGTGGTCGGCGGCCAGCTTGTCCCCGTGCCGGGCGGTGTTCTGATCAAGGACGCAAAAGGACAGATCCTCGGGGCCGTCGGCGTATCCGGAGACACGTCCGACAACGACGAAATTGTCGCCGCAGCCGGCATCGGGGCGGCGGGACTGACGTTCGATGCCGGGGCCTGAGGACTTCTCCACACCCTCAAACCCTTGTCCTGTATAGGCTTCTAATACCCACTGGACAGAACCTGTCGATTGCACAACAAATGAGACAAGGTCACTGTCTTAATGACTCTGATCGAAATAATTCAAGAATCCCAGATAGAACCAGAAAGGGAACCCGTCTGATGTCATGGATCAAACAAGCAGCCCTGGCCGCTGTCGCCGCAGCCGCCCTCATGGGCCCGGCCTCGGCCGAGGTCGTCTACAACCGCGCTAATTCCGGCGAGCCAGAGACCCTCGACACCCACAAGACCTCGACCGTCCAGGAAGCCCATATCCTGCGCGACATGCTGGAGGGCCTCGTCACCTACAACGCCAAGGGTGAAGCCGTTCCCGGCCAGGCGACGAAGTGGGAAATCAGCGACGACGGCAAGACCTACCGCTTCACGCTCCGCGACGGCATCAAGTGGTCGAACGGCGATCCGGTAAAGGCCTCGGACTTCGTGTTCTCCTATCGCCGCATCATGAATCCGGAGACGGGCGCGAAATACGCGAACATCCTGTATCCGATTCTGAACGCCGAGAAGGTCAACAAGGGTCAGGCGAAGGTCGAGGAACTCGGCGTCAAGGCGGTTGACGACAAGACCCTCGAAATCAAGCTCGAACAGCCGACCCCCTACTTCATCGAGCTGCTCACGCACCAGACCAGCCTTCCGGTCAATCCGGGCGCGGTCGAGAAGTTCGGCAAGGACTTCGTGAAGCCGGGCAACCTGGTCTCGAACGGCGCCTACAAGCTCGCCGAGTTCGTGCCGAATTCGCACATCAAGCTCGTCAAGAACGAGAACTACTACGACGCGAAGAACGTCAAGATCGACACCGTGATGTACTATCCGACGCCGGATTTCGCGGCGATGGTGCGTCGCTACGAGGCGGGTGAGCTCGACACGACGGACGATGTTCCGGCCGATCAGATGAAATCGCTGAAAGAGCGCTTCAAGGATCAGGTCAGGCTCGGGCCCTATCTCGGCACCTGGTATCTGGTGGTCAACTCGTCCAAGGCGCCCTTCAATGACGTGCGCGTTCGCCAAGCGCTCTCGATGGGCGTGGACCGCGAGTTCATCGCCGAACAGATCTGGGGCCAGACCATGCAGCCCGGCTACTCGTTCATGCCCCCGGGACTGGGCAATTATGGCGAGCCCGCCTACATGGACTACAAAGACATGTCGCCGATCGACCGTGAGGCAAAGGCGAAGGCCCTCCTCAAGGACGCCGGCTTCGGACCGGGCAAGCCGTTGAAGGTCGAAATCCGCTACAACACGACCGACAACAACCGCAACACGGTTGTGGCTGTCGCCGAGCAGTGGAAGCAGATCGGAGTGGAGACTTCGTTCATCAACACCGACGGCAAGACCCACTTCGCGCACTTGCGCGACGGCGGCGACTTCGATGTGGCCCGCTACGGCTGGATCGCCGACTATTCCGATCCAAACGTCTTCCTGTTCCTCCTTCTGAGCGACAACAAGGGCTTCAACTACGGCAAGTATAACAATCCGGAGTACGATGCCCTTCTGAAGCAGGCCGCGAGCGAGTTGGATCTCAAGAAGCGTGCCGACATCATGAAGAAGGCCGAGACCATCCTCATGAAGGACATGCCCTGGATCCCGGTCATGTACTACGGCAAGAGCAACCTGATCTCGCCGAAGATCAAGGGCTACGTGCACAATACCCGCGGCGTCTATCCGTCGCGTTTCCTGTCCAAGGATCAATAAGTATGTCGGAGAGGGTGGCCTGAGATCAGGCCGCCCTCTTCTTTTTTCGGATCTTTGACGGGAGGAGAAAGCGTCTTGCTCTCCTTTATCTTGCGCCGTTTCCTGACGGCTATACCGACCCTACTGGTCATCATCACGATCTCGTTCTTCCTGATCCGCCTTGCGCCCGGCGGCCCGTTTGACCTCGAGCGGCCTCTGGAGGCGAAGGTGATGGAGAACCTGAACCGGATCTACCAGCTCGATAAGCCGCTGATCGAACAGTACTGGCTCTATCTGAACGCCGTCCTGCACGGCGATTTCGGACCGTCCTTCATCCTGCGCGACTTCACGGTCGCAGAATTGTTCGCGCGTGGCCTCCCGATCTCCATGACCCTTGGCGCCCTGGCGATCACGCTCGCAATCATCGTCGGCGGCAGCGTCGGCTCGATCGCGGCCCTGCGCCAGAACAGCTTCGCCGACTACATCGTCACCGGCCTCGGAACTATGGGCCTGACCATCCCGAACTTCGTGGTGGCGCCTGTCTTCCAGATCGTGTTCGGCCTTGCTCTCGCCTGGCTGCCCGTGGCGGGCTGGGCCAACGGCACGCCGCGCAATCTCGTGATGCCCGTCATCGTGCTCGCGCTGCCACAGATCGCGGTCATTTCCCGCATGACGCGCGCCGCGATGATCGAGAACCTGCGCTCCAACCACATCCGCACCCTGCGTTCGCTCGGCCTGCCCTGGCACGTAATCGTGACGCACGCCCTGCGCGGTGCGTCGCTGCCGGTCATCTCCTATCTCGGCCCCGCCGCCGCGGCGCTGCTGACGGGTTCGGTAGTCGTCGAGACGATCTTCGGACTGCCCGGCATCGGCCGCTATTTCGTCGAAGGCGCGCTCAACCGCGATTATACCCTCGTCATGGGCACGGTCGTAGTCGTCGCGGTCTTCGTCCTCCTGTTCAACCTCGTGGTCGATATCCTCTATGCGATTGTCGATCCGCGCATCCGTTACGATTGAGGCCTGCCATGGCCGAAGGCGCCGTACTTCCCATCGAAACCCTTACCGATCCCGTCGTCGGCCGCTCGCTCTGGGTCGAGGCCCGGGGCCGGCTGATCCGCAACAGGGCTGCCGTCGCCAGCATCGTCCTGCTGGGGCTGATCGCCCTCGCCTGCATCTTCGGGCCGTTCCTCACGGGGCATCCCTTCGATCAGGTCTACCCGGATTACGTGAAGGTCCCCGCCAGCCTCGAAGCCTATCCGAAAGCCGACCAGATCGCGCCGCAGATCGAGCGCATCGGCGCGCGTGTTCGCGGAAAGCCGGAAAACATCGTCGTCAAGGACGACGCGGTCACCGTGACACTGGTGGGCCAGCGGCCCATCGACGAGCGGTTGCTCGCCTATTTCGACCGCTCGGACATGTTCGGCGCCGCCAAGGTCGTCGAGAAAACCGATGAAGGGAAACGCCTCGTCGTCGACGTGCCCTTGAAGACGAAGTATTTCTTCTTCGGCACCGACACCAACGGCCGCGATCTGCTGACCCGGACGATGAAGGCGGGCCAGATCTCCCTTGCCATCGGCCTGCTCGCCACCTTCGTCGCCATTCTCATCGGCGTCGTCTACGGCGCGACCTCCGGTTATCTCGGCGGGCGGACCGACCTGATCATGATGCGCGTGGTCGACGTGATCTACTCGCTGCCGTTCATCTTCTTCGTGATCATGCTGGTCGTGTTCTTCGGCCGCAATTTCATCCTGATGTTCATTGCGGTCGGTGCGGTCGAATGGCTCGACATGGCCCGCATCGTCCGCGGCCAGACCCTGTCGATCAAGCGCCAGGAATACGTCCAGGCGGCCGAGGCGCTGGGTGTCGAGACGAAAGGCATCATCCGTCGTCACGTGATCCCCAACACCCTCGGGCCGGTGGTGGTCTACATGACCCTGCTCGTGCCGAAGGTGATCCTTTTGGAGAGCTTCCTCTCGTTCCTCGGCCTGGGCGTTCAGGAACCCAATACCAGCCTCGGCGTCCTGATTTCGGAAGGCGCCAAGAACATCCAGGGCGCCACCTGGATGCTGCTCTACCCGTCCCTCACTCTGGTCGCGATTCTGTTCTGCCTTAACTTCATCGGTGACGGCCTGCGCGATGCCCTCGATCCCAAGGACCGTTGACATGGCTGCTAACCTGGCTGCTAACCCGGCTGAACCCGTTCTCACAGTCCGCAACCTCCACGTCCGTTTCCGCACCGGCGACGGCATCCTGCATGCGGTCAAGGGCATCGATCTCGATGTGAATGCGGGCGAGACGGTCGCCATCGTCGGCGAGTCCGGCTCCGGCAAGAGCCAGACCATGATGTCGGTCATGGGCCTTCTGGCTTCGAATGGCTGGGCGGAGGGATCGGTCAAGTATCGCGGCGACGAGCTCGTGGGCCTCTCGCCCGACAAGCTCAACCGCTATCGCGGCTCGAAGCTCACCATGATCTTCCAGGAGCCGATGACCTCGCTTGATCCTCTCTACAGGATCGGCGATCAGCTGGCCCTGCCGCTCACCACCCATGGCGGATTGAGCAAGGCGGCGGCGCGGCGGCGCGCCATCGAGCTTCTCGAACTGGTGCGCATCCCCGATCCGGCCCGCCGCATCGACTCCTATCCGCATGAAATGTCGGGCGGCCAGCGCCAGCGCGTCATGATCGCCATGGCGCTCGCCAACAACCCGGACGTGCTGATCGCCGACGAGCCGACCACCGCTCTCGACGTGACCGTCCAAGCGAAGATCCTCGAATTGCTCGCGGATCTGCAGAAGCGCCTCGGCATGTCGATCGTGTTCATCACGCACGACCTCGGCATCGTTCGCCGCTTCGCCGACCGCACCTATGTCATGAAGCGCGGCGAGGTGGTGGAAAGCGGCAAGACCGGCGACATTTTCGCAGCGCCGAAGCATCCCTACACACAGATGCTGATCGACGCCGAACCGACCGGGCGCAAGGAGCCCGCGCCCGCGGGCGCGCCCATGGTGCTCGAGGCCAAGGACGTGAAGGTCTCCTTCGTCCTGAAATCGGGCCTGTTCGGCAAACCGCTCCATGTGCTCGATGCGGTGGACGGTGTCAGCCTTTCCGTTCGCGCAGGCGAAACGGTGGGCGTGGTCGGCGAATCCGGCTCCGGCAAATCGACCCTCGGGCGAGCCGTCCTGCGGCTTCAGCCGGCGAGCGGCATGGTGCGTTTCGAAGACCGCAATCTCATGCCTCTCGACAGAGCCGGCATGCGCCCCTTGCGACGCCATTTGCAGCTCGTGTTCCAGGATCCCTTCGGCTCCCTCTCGCCGCGCATGACGGCAGGCGAGATCGTGACCGAAGGTCTCCTCGTCCATGAGCCGCGTATCTCGCGCAAGGAGCGCGACCGGCGCGCGGCTCAGGCCTTCGAGGAAGTGCGGCTGGAGCCCGCCTGGCGCAACCGCTTCCCGCACGAATTCTCCGGCGGCCAGAGGCAGCGCATCGCGATTGCCCGCGCGATGATCCTGCACCCCAAGCTCGTCGTTCTCGACGAACCGACCTCGGCGCTCGACCGCTCGGTGCAGAAGGAAATCGTCGAGCTTTTGCGCGATCTGCAGAAAGCGCACGGCCTGGCCTATGTCTTCATCAGCCACGATCTTGCGGTCGTGCGCGCCCTCTCTGACGAGATCATGGTCATGAAGAGCGGCAAGGTGGTGGAGCGCGGTTCGGCCGAGGCCATCTTCGAGAAGCCCAGGGAAGACTATACCCGCGATCTCATCGCGGCGGCCTTCCTGCGCGAGCGCGAGAAGGCAGGGAAGGCTCCGGCGAAGGGCGAATCCCTGGCCTCCTGACGGCGGGAACCGAATTGCCATAGCGCGGATTGACTCCGCGCTATGGCAAGGCTCGCGACATATCGCGCCAAGCGCGACTTCACCAAAACCTCGGAGCCGAAGGGCAGAGTGTCCCATCGGCCGGGCTCCTCCTTCGTCATCCAGAAGCACGACGCCTCACGTCTGCATTACGACTTCCGCCTGGAAATGGACGGCGCCCTGAAAAGCTGGGCCGTCACGAAGGGGCCCAGCCTCGTCCCGGGTGAAAAGCGCCTTGCCGTCGAGGTCGAGGACCATCCGCTCGAATATGGCGAGTTCGAAGGCACGATCCCGGAAGGCCAATATGGCGGCGGCACCGTCATGCTGTGGGATCGCGGCACCTGGGAGCCGGAGGGCGATCCGCATGAAGGCTATGCCAAGGGTCGCCTAAGCTTCCGGCTGGACGGGGAGAAGCTGCACGGCCTGTGGCACCTGATCCGCATGGGAAAACGCCCGCGCGAGAAGAAACCATCCTGGCTTCTGATCAAGGGCGACGACGAATATGCCCGCACCGAGGACGATCCGGACATCCTCGAAGAGGCCCCTTCATCCGTTAAGACCGGTCGCTCGATCAGGGAGATCGCCGCCGGGGATAATCTGAAGCAGTCGCGCAAGAACAAGCCCCCTCAGGAAACCGGCAAGGAGAAACCGCGCACCCTGCCCCCGAGCCGCGCGCAATCAGGCGGCAAGGGTCAACCCAGCTCCAAATCCGAGACGAGGTCCAGATCAAGGAGCAAAGCCATGGAAAGTCATGGAGCGGAAGTCGCCGGCGTCCTCCTCACCCACCCGGACCGTGTGCTCTGGGAGGATCAGGGCCCGACCAAGCAGCAGCTCGCCGAGTTCTATGTCGGCATTTCCGACTGGCTTCTGCCGCATCTGATCGACCGCCCCCTCACCCTGATCCGCTGCCCGTCCGGCTCGCAGGGGAAATGTTTCGTCCAGCGCCATTCCTGGGCCGGCCTTTCCAGTTTCGTCCGGCGCGAGATGGTGCGCGACGAGAAAGGCGAGATGGAAGTTCTCACGGTTCGCGACATACAAGGCGTTGTCGCGCTCGTTCAGGCGGGCGTTCTGGAGATGCATGTCTGGGGCGCAACCCTTGCCGATCTCGAACACCCCGACCGTCTCATCTTCGACCTCGATCCCGGTGAGGGAGTCGAATGGCCCCTCGTGATCGAGGCTGCGTGTGCGATACGCGAACGCCTTAAAACCATCGGCCTGGAAAGTTTTGCGAAGACGACGGGGGGCAAGGGCCTGCATGTCGTGCTTCCAGTAAGACCCGAGACGGACTGGGAGGACGCAGCCGCTTTCACCCGCGATTTAGCAGAAGCCATGGCAGCGGACGAACCGGAGCGCTACACGACCACGTCCGTAAAACGCGAGCGCGAGGGCAAGATCTTCATCGATTACCTGCGCAACAACCGCGAGGCGACATCGGTCGCGCCCTATTCCACCCGCGCCCGGTCCGGCGCGCCCGTCTCGACGCCTGTCGCATGGGATGAGCTTACTCCGAAACTCAAGCCCAATGGGTTCACAGTCATGAATCTGGGCAAGCGCCTTGCCTCCTTGCGGAAAGATCCGTGGGCGGGAATCGACAAGGTCAATCAAGCCCTCCCGGAGCGCGCTCGGACACGGCGAGCGCGCATGGGGTAAAGATTATACTGGCCTTGCTCGAACAAGCATCGCTCTCATCGCTCCGGTGCGCCTGCGGACCGGAAGCCTCCCGCCATCGTTCCGGCTTTGGCGAAAGCTTCCTTCATCTCGGCTGCTGTCATGGCGAGCGTGGTCTTCAGGTCCGTCACGCCGCCGCCTGCGGCCGCCACGATCACGGCGGACGCGGCGCTCTCAATGGGACCTTCCGAGATGACGAGAAAATCGGATTCGCCGAAGGTGAAATAATAGGCGAGCAGCTTTCCGCCCAACTTCGCGAAGAGCTGGCCGACCATTTCCGACCGGTCCTCGGGCTTCGCCAGCATTCCCTTGATTGCATTCGACGTGAAGCGTCCCTGCGTGATGAAAAGCGGCATCTCTCGACCCTCCCTCCACATCACGCACTCTCGCATGACGCCGCTCGGCGTTATTGATCCCCGTCAATAAGCCCCGGGGCGTCATGCGAAGTCGTCTGGATGGAGCCGATCTAGAAAAGGGGAGTCTTGATCCCCTCCACCTCGAATGCCGCCTGCACGGCGGGACGGGCGGCGACTCGCTCGGCAAGAGCATTCAGGTTCGGGATGCTGCGCGGCGGGCGGGGCATGCCGCGGCCCCATCGGATCAGCATGAGCAGGAAGAGGTCCGCTGCGGAGAACCTGTCTCCCAGAAGCCATGTTCCGTCGCCGAGCTGTTCGGAAATCACATCGAACATACGGTTAAGCCGCGCTTCGGCGGCCCGCTTCACGCTCGGCACTGCGGCTTCGTCGGTCGCATGCTCATGCGGGTAGAACCAGGCCCGATACTCCGCCTGCGGCGTGTTGGTGAGATGGACCATCCACTTGTAGAACTCGGCCCGCTCCTTCGTGCCGATTTCGGGAGCGAGCCCGGCCTGCGGGAACTTGTCGGCGAGATGCAGCGCGATGGCGGCGGTCTCGAACAGCACGAGATCTCCATCGACCAGAACCGGGATGCGGCCATTGGGATTGAGCTTGAGATACTCGGCGCTTTTCTGGGCGTTCTGATCCCGGTTGACGAGGCGCAGCTCGAATGCGGCGCCGATTTCCCGCAGCATCATATGCGGCAGGAGGCTGGCATTGCCGGGATAATAGTAGAGAGCAAGCATCATACGCCCTTTTGATCTTCATGGGTGATACTCATGCTTAGGATCAGCCAACAGGTGCGTAAAGGCTGACCTTTCCATTATAAACAGCTGCCCTATAGTTCTCGTGCCTGTCGGAGAAGAGTCGAAAATGGCGGATCAAACACGGGCCTTCCTCGAAAAGCTTCAGGTCAAGCCGGGCAAAAGCATCAAGCTGAAGGAGCGCGACCCGCGCGATACACTTATTTTCGAAGACGAGGAGCTGACGAAGGCTGCGACGGCGCAACTCGCCCAGGAGATCGACGCTCTTCAGGACCGCCTTTATGCGGAAGGCCAGCGCGCCCTGCTCGTGATTCTGCAAGGCATGGATACATCGGGCAAGGACGGCACCATCCGCGGCGTGTTCAACTCCACGGGCCCGATCGGCGTTTCGGTGACGGCCTTCCGGCGCCCCACGGAGAACGAGCTGGCGCACGATTATCTCTGGCGCGTCCATGAGGCCTGCCCGAAGCGCGGCACGATCGGCATCTTCAACCGGTCGCATTACGAGGATGTGCTGGTTGCGAAGGTGCATGGCCTTGCACCGAAGAAGGCCATCGAGCAGCGCTACGAACAGATCAACGCTTTCGAAAAGATGCTGTCCGAGAACGGCACGGTCATTCTGAAGTTCATGCTTCATATTTCGAAAGAAGAGCAACGAGAGCGTCTGCAGGAGCGCCTCGACAACCCCAAGAAGCATTGGAAATTCAATCCCGGCGACCTCGATGATCGCAAGAACTGGGGCGATTTTCAGGATGCCTACGAGACCATGCTGGACAATTGCTCGACGACATGGGCCCCATGGTATGTGATCCCAGGCGACCGCAAATGGGTCCGCAACGCCGCCATCGCCCACATCGTCAAGGCCACCCTGGAAGACATGAACCCACATTATCCGCAACCGCCCTGGAAACCGAGCGACTTCAAGATCGAGTAGGCGCGGTCTTTGGGGGGCCTCCACGACCCGACAATCCGGCGAACAGAGCTTGCAATCAAGCATTAGCAATAATATTGCATCACCTGTTCTATGGGGATTAAATTCCTTCGGAGGCATCGCTTCATGGAAACATCCGACCTCCTGCGGCTCTACGATGCAGAGATGCGAGGCTGGACGGGTCGACTTTCCCCCGGCTTTCGCACTGAGCGATCCGGTTCGGTCGTGCGGATGGTCGGGCCGGATCGGGAAGCGCGTAGCAATGCCGTGCTTCTGGCGCAGCTCGATGATGACAGCGCCGATGCGGTCATTGCAGGCCAGGTCGCATTTTTCCAGGTGCTCAGGCGCGCTTTCGAGTGGAAATATTACAGCCACGACCAGCCGCCCGATCTTCCCGCGCGCCTTCTAGCCGCCGGGTTCATCCCGCAGGAGGCGGAGACATTCGTTGCGCTTGATGTGGCACAGGAGTTTCCGGCCACGGCTCTTGCCTCCGGAATCACGATCACGCCCATCGACGGCGCCCCTTCCTGCCGGGATATCGCGACGGTGAACGGAGCCGTCTATGGCGACCCGGACCAGGCGAAATGGCTTGCGGAAGCGATTGCGGGGGAAAAGCGGGCAGATCCTGACGGCATCTCCATCTATGCCGCCTATGCGGAGGATCGCCCCGTCAGCATCGGCTGGATGCGCCACAAGCGCGGCGATCCTTTCGGCGGCCTTTTCGGCGGCGCGACCCTCGAGGGCTGGCGCGGCAAGGGCATCTATTCGGCACTCGTCGCGGCAAGGGTGCAGGAAGCCCGCGGCCGCGGCTGCCGTTTCCTGACGGTGGATTGCAGCCCTATGAGCCTCCCGATCCTGGAGCGTCGCGGCTTCCGGGCCCTTTCGGTGATCACGCCCTTCATCTGGTCGCCGGAACCTACCCCGGCACAAGCTTGACAGGAGGGGCTTGCCGAGGAGCGGGTTGAGCGCGACAATATCTTTCATGAAAAGCATTCTCGTCCCCATCGAAGACCACGGCGTCGTCGAGCCCATCCTCGAGACGGCTCTGCTTCTGGGTCAGACCTTCGACAGCTATATCGAAGGCCTGGCCATCACCCCCGATTATCCGGTGGTACTGCCTGTCGACATTGCCATCGGGGTACCCTCGCCCATCACGCCGGAGAACCGCTCCGAGATGGCGAAGTCATGCCGCGAGCGTTTCGAAGCTTTCATGATCAAGAAGCAGATCCCGCGCTCGTCTTCCAGCCTTGCGGGCTTGGGCTTCGGTTGGCGACAGGACGGGCTCATGGAAGACGCCTTCCTGGGAGCCTACGGACGGGTTTTCGATATCAGCGTGCTCGGCCGCCCCGACGGGGTCAATGGCCATACGCGCCTCTCGACCGTCGAAGCGGCCCTGTTCGAGACCGGCCGCCCGGTTCTTATCGCTCCGCCGGACCCCCCGACAACCTTCGGAAACACCGTCGTGATTGCCTGGAACCGCAGCACGGAGACCGCCCGGGCTGTCATGGGCGCCATGCCGCTCCTCGCCAAGGCGCGCCGCACCGTCGTGCTCGAACTCGAGGATTGGGGCGTCCCCGGACCGTCCGCATCGGAGCTGGTCCGGTCCCTGCGGATGAACAACATCGCCGCCGATGCGATCGTTGCCGCAGACCCGTCCAACAAGCCGGGCGAAGCCATTCTGTCCGAGGCGGCCGCCCTGGGCTGCGATCTTCTCGTAAAGGGCGCCTATACGCAGAGCCGTCTACGGCAGATGTTCTTCGGCGGCGCGACGAGCCATATCCTCGCCAACACCACGATCCCCGTCCTGATGGCGCATTGACGGCTTGACCCGAATGCCCCTTCCCGGCGAATGGTCGGGAAGACAAGGATCATCAACCGTGGAAGGCCGCATGATCGCGAATGTCGCCGTCACTCTGGATGAACGCTTCCGCCGCCTTGTCATCCCGACCGCGCGCCTCGAAAAGCTGGCCGAGGGATGCCGCTGGGCGGAAGGCCCGGCGTATTTCCCGGCCGGCCGCTATCT
The DNA here is from genome assembly GCF_052114965.1 of Microvirga sp. 2TAF3. Lineage (NCBI taxonomy): Bacteria > Pseudomonadati > Pseudomonadota > Alphaproteobacteria > Hyphomicrobiales > Methylobacteriaceae > Microvirga > Microvirga sp. 2TAF3. The sequence continues at coordinate 72,642 of NZ_JBFRFT010000008.1, forward strand.
CGTCTGGAGCGATGTGCCCAACGACCGGATGATGCGCTACGACGAAACATCGAATGCGGTCAGCGTCTTCCGTCCCTCATCAGGCTATTCCAACGGCAACACGGTCGACCGTCAGGGTCGTCTCGTCACCTGCGAGCACGGCAACCGGCGCGTCACCCGCACCGAACATGACGGCTCCATCACGGTGATCGCCAGCCATTACGAAGGCCGCCGCCTCAACAGCCCCAATGACGTGGTCGTGAAATCCGACGGTTCGATCTGGTTCACCGATCCCGCCTACGGCATCGATTCCGATTATGAAGGCCACAAGGCCGAGAGCGAGATCGGCGCCTGCCATGTCTACCGCGTCGCCCCGAAGAGCGGCGACGTGGCTCTTATCGCCAACGATTTCGTCCGTCCCAACGGACTTGCCTTCTCTCCGGACGAGACGCGCCTTTACATTGCCGATACGGGTGCAACCCACGTGCCCGACGGCCCGCGCCATATCCGCGTTTTCGATGTCGGCGGCGACGGCCGCCCGGTGGGCGGCAAGGTCTTTGCCACCTGCACAGAGGGCCTTTTCGATGGTTTCAGGCTGGACGAAGCCGGACGCATCTGGACCAGCGCCGGAGACGGAGTCCACTGCTATGAACCCGACGGGACGCTGATCGGCAAGATCCTCGTGCCCGAGATCGTGGCGAATGTGGTTTTCGGCGGCTTGAAACGCAACCGGCTCTATATCTGCGCGACCACATCGCTTTACGCGATCATGCTTCCGGTCAACGGAGCCAAAACCTTTTGACGTCCGGACCTCCCGGACCCACCTATGCCTGGGGCTCAGAGGCGGATTGTGTATCGGGCGCTTGTGAATTGACCTCGCTTCGCTCATGAAGGCCCCTTAAGGACGCTCGGCAACACCGTGTCCGCGATCGCGCGGTCGAACCCTGCTTCAAGAGATTTTCAATGTCTTTTTTCTTCAAGATCCGGCGTGGCCCAGATCGTGGTGTCAAAGGTCCGTGCTGTTCTGCCGGGTGCGGTGACTGCCGATGAGCCGCCCTGCCGCCTCCCAGAAAGTCCGCTCCGGCGCGGTGTTCGGCATAGGCCTGATGCTGCTCGGCGTCTTTCTGTTCGCCATGAACGACGTCATGGGCAAATGGCTCGTTGCCACCTATTCCGTCGGTCAAGTTCTCTTCCTGCGCAGCATCGCGGCGCTGGCGATCCTGCTGCCGCTCATGCGCAAGCAGAAGGTCCCGTTCCGGATTCCGCCGCAACCGGGACTTCACGCCTTGAGGATCACCCTGTCGACCCTCGAGGTCGCCTGCTTCTATTGGGCCGTCACCTACCTGCCGCTGGCCGACGTGATGACCTATTACCTCGCAGGTCCCATCTACGTCGCGGCGTTCGCCGTGTTTCTCCTGGGAGAAAAGCTCGATCCGCCAAGAATCCTCGCCATCGGAGTCGGGTTCATCGGCGTCATCGTCGCGCTGCGCCCTTCGAGCGCGACATTGTCGCTCCCGGCCCTCATCGCTTTGACGGGCAGCGTGTTCTATTCGCTGCTCATGATCACGACCCGCCAGCTTCGGGAGACCCATGACGCCACGCTGGTTCTCGGGCAGATCCTCGGCGCTCTCGTCTTTGGCTGTGTCGCCGCCCCCTTCGCCTGGGTCGCGCCAGGACCGATCGACCTTGCAGCTCTTTTCCTCCTCGGCATCGTGTCCATGGCGGGCCATGCCTGCGTCAACCGCTCGCTGAAACTAGCGCCCGCCTCCGTCGTCGCGCCCTATCAGTATACCCTGATCGTCTGGGCCATCGTGCTCGGCTATCTGTTCTTCGGCGACATCGTGCAGTTCTGGACGCTCGTAGGCGCCGCCGTGATCTGCATCGCCGGGCTCGTGCTTCTACTCCTGGAGCATCAGGCAGCGCGGCGCGGACGGGTCGGGAAGGATATCGAGGCGCCGGTACTGCCGGAAGCATGAGATCGGGCGCGGCAAAAAACACCTTCCACAGGCTCTGCGTCTTATCTTTGAGTCCGGCTTGACACGGCGGGACGCTACAACATCAATGTTCCCATCAACTTGGGGAAACGCATGCGCCTGACATTCAAGATCGCTGCCGCAACGACAGGCCTGCTCATGGCCTCTACGGCCATGGCACAGGACATCAAGATCGCGCTCATCGCCGGAAAGACCGGACCGCTCGAGGCCTACGCCAAGCAGACCGAGGCCGGATTCATGATGGGCCTCGAATATCTCACCAAGGGCTCGATGGCCGTCGGTGGCCGCAAGATCAACGTCATCGTCAAGGACGACCAGCTCAAGGCGGATCTCGCAAAGACTCTGCTTGAGCAGGCCTATAACGACGACAAGGTCGATCTCGCCATCGGCACGACCTCGTCCGCCGCTGCTCTCGCCATGCTTCCCGTAGCCGAGGAGAACGGCAAGGTTCTGATCGTGGAGCCCGCCGTCGCCGACGCGATCACGGGCGAGAAGTGGAACCGCTTCATCTTCCGCACGTCCCGCAACTCGACTCAGGACGCCTATGGCGCGGCCGCCGCCGTTCCCGCGACCGGCGACGTTTCCATCGCGACCCTCGCGCAGGATTACGCCTTCGGGAAGGACGGCGTCGCGGCACTCAAGAGCGCGCTGTCGCAGATCCGCCCGAACGCGAAGGTCGTGTTCGAGGAATACACCCCGCAGAACGCCACCGACTTCACTGCCTCGGCGCAGCGTATCTTCGACGCGCTGAAGGACAAGCCGGGCAAGAAGATCATCGAGATCATCTGGGCCGGCCAGCATCCCCTGCCGAAGATCGCCGACCTGAAGCCCGAGCGTTACGGCATTGAGATCGCACCCGGCGGCAACATCCTGCCCGCCATGCAGATCTACAAGAACTACCCCGGCATGGAAGGCGCGATCTACTACTACTACGCCTTCCCGAAGAACCCGATGAACGATTGGCTCGTCGCCGAGCACCAGAAGCGCTTCGGCACGCCGCCGGACTTCTTCACCGCAGGCGGGTTCGCCGCCGCTTCCGCCGCTCTCACCGCCATCGAGAAGGCGGGCGGCACCGATACCGAGAAGCTGATCAAGGCTATGGAAGGCATGACCTTCGAGACGCCGAAAGGTCCGATGACCTTCCGCAAGGAAGACCATCAGGCGCAGCAGGCCATGTATCACTTCAAGGTCAAGGCCGACGGCAAGGACGCGAACGACCTGCTCGATCTCGTCGACACGATCCCGGCCGACAAGATGCCGATCCCGGTCCGCAACAAGCGCTGACCCTATCGTGTCGCCAACGACAAATGTGCCCGCGCTCGAAACGCGCGGGCTCACCATCCGTTTCGGCGGCCATGTGGCCGTCAACGATGTGTCGTGCCGTTTCACGCCCGGAACGCTGACCGCCATCGTCGGGCCGAACGGGGCAGGCAAGACCACCTATTTCAACCTCATCTCCGGCCAGCTCCGCGCCAGCGCGGGCCGGGTGCTGGTGGAGGGTGAGGATGTCACCGGGCTTGCCCCCTCGGCTCGCACGAAGCGCGGGTTGGGGCGGGCCTTTCAGCTCACCAATCTCTTTCCGAAACTGACCGCGCTGGAGAATGTCCGCCTCGCGGTGCAGAGCCGCGCCGATGCGGGCTGGTCGCTCTTCACGGTCTGGAACAGCCGCCGCGATCTCATCGAGAAGGCCGAGGACATTCTCGACAGGGTGCGCCTTGCCGACAAGCGTCATGTGTCGCCGAGCGCCCTCTCGCACGGCGATCAGAGAAAGCTTGAAGTGGCGTTGCTGATCGCCATGGAGCCCAAGGTCTTCATGTTCGACGAGCCGACCGCCGGCATGAGTGTCGACGAGGTACCGACCGTGCTCGAGCTGATCCACGACATCAAGGAGCGCGGCAATGCGACCGTGCTTCTCGTGGAGCACAAGATGGACGTGGTGCGCTCGCTCGCCGACCGCATCGTGGTGCTCCACAACGGCACATTGGTGGCCGATGGCGAGCCCGCTGCGGTGATCGCCTCGCCCGTAGTACAGGAAGCCTATCTCGGTGTGGAGGTTTCCCATGGCTAGTCCCGAGACTGAGCCTTTGCTCCGGCTCGAAGGGGTGCATACTCATATCGGGCCCTATCACATCCTGCACGGCGTCGATTGCGATGTTCCCGCCGGCGAGCTGACCATGCTGCTCGGCCGCAACGGCGCGGGCAAGACCACGACCCTTCGCACCATCATGGGCCTGTGGCAGGCCTCCTCCGGCAGCATCCGTTTCGACGGGCGCGACATCACCACTCGCTCCACACCTTGCATTGCGCGGGCGGGCATCGCCTATGTGCCGGAATCGATGGGCATCTTCACCGATCTCACGGTGCGCGAGAACATCGTGCTCGCGGCCCGCAGCGGCCCTGTCGACAGCGCCCGGCTCGATTGGATGCTGGGCCTGTTTCCCGCGCTCAAGCGCTTCTGGAACCTGCCTGCGGGCAATCTCTCCGGCGGCCAGAAGCAGATGCTCGCCATCGCTCGCGCCATCGCTGAGCCGCGCCGCCTGCTGCTCGTGGACGAGCCCACGAAGGGCCTCGCGCCCGTCATGGTGCGCAGCATGATCGAAGCCTTCCGCGCCCTGAAGGAAGCGGGCGAGACCATCCTCCTTGTGGAGCAGAATTTCCATGCCGCTTCCTTGCTGGGCGACAACGTGATCGTGATGGATGACGGGCGCATCGTGCACTCGGGCGCCATGCGCGATCTCGTGGCGGATCACGCCCTGCAACAGCGCCTGCTCGGGCTCAGCCTGGACGCCCATCAATGACCGACATCGCCACCACATCCGCCGCCGAACTCCCCCGCGCCAAGATGGACTGGGCGCCGCTCGCTATCGTGCCCGGCCTCGCGCTCATCGCCCTGCCTTTCATCGGCGATGCTTCGTCCTGGGTGACATTGACCGTCGCCGGGCTGGCGATGGGCACGATGATCTTTCTGATGGCGTCGGGCCTGACCCTCGTCTTCGGCCTGATGGATGTCATCAATTTCGGCCATGGCGTCTTCATCTCGCTCGGGGCCTACGCGACCCTGATCGTGCTCGGCCCCCTCGCCGGATGGGCGGAGGCCGATTCCATCGCGCTCAATCTCGGTCTGCTCCTGCTTTGCATTGCCGTCGCCATGGGGCTGACGGCCGTGGTCGGCGCGGTGTTCGAGCGGGTGATCGTACGACCGGTCTATGGCAACCATCTCAAGCAGATCCTGGTCACCATGGGCGGGCTCATCGTCACCGAGCAGGCGATCCATGCCATCTGGGGCGCCTCTCCCATTCCTGTCCCGCTGCCGGAGACGCTTCGCGGCGCCTTCGTGCTCGGCGATATCGTGATGGAGCGTTATCGGGTCTTTGCGGTCGTCATCGGCCTTGCGGTCTTCGCAAGCATGCAGCTTCTGCTCAACCGCACCCGCATCGGCCTCCTCATTCGCGCGGGTGTCGAAAACCCCGAGATGGTCGAGGCGCTCGGCTATCGCATCCGTCGCCTTTTCGTCAGGGTCTTCATCGCAGGCTCGGCGCTCGCCGGCCTCGGCGGCGTCATGTGGGCCTTCTACCGTCAGACGCTGACCGCTGGCATGGGCATGGAGGTGATGGTGCTGGTCTTCATCGTCATCATCATCGGCGGCCTCGGTTCGGTCGGCGGCTGTTTCGTCGGCTCGATCCTTGTCGCCCTGGTCGCCAACTATGTCGGCTTCCTGGCGCCGAAACTGGCGCTGATTTCCAACATCCTCGTGATGGCCCTGGTGCTGATCTGGCGTCCGCAGGGCCTGTTTCCGGTAGCGCGCCGATGACCAGCACCTCCGCCCTGCCCGCTTCCTTCGACAGCACGCACGAAAGCCGTGGCCTCCTGGCCCGGGCCCTGTCCTCGGACACACCGCGCTCGCGGGTTCTGTCGCTCATCCTCCTGGTCATCGTGTTGGGTATCGCCGCCACGCCCTTCCTGTTCTCGGGCAGTCAACCTTTGAGTACGGCGGCGAAGATCTGCGTCTTCATCGTGCTGGTGGCGAGCTACGACCTGCTGCTCGGTTACACGGGCATCGTCTCCTTCGCTCACACCATGTTCTTCGGCATCGGCGGATATGGCATCGCGATTGCGCTCGAGCGGCTGGGACCGACCTGGGGATCGGCGGCCATCGGCATCGTGTCGGCGCTCGCCCTCTCGGCGGTGCTCGCCATCGCCATCGGTCTCCTGTCGCTGCGGGTACGCGCGATCTTCTTCTCGATGATCACGCTTGCGGTCGCTTCCGCCATGGCGGTTCTGGCCTCGCAGATGTCGGCGATCACCGGCGGCGAGGACGGGCTGTCTTTCCAGCTCCCGGCGGAACTGCGCCCCGCCTTTCGCCTTCTGTCGGAGCCGGTTCTGGGTGTTTCCCTGAATGGCCGGCTCGTGGCCTTTTACCTCATCTTCTTCGTCGCGCTCGCCGTGTTCCTTGTGCTCCTGCGCATCGTGAACTCGCCGTTCGGACGCGTGCTGCAGGCGATCCGCGAGAATGAATTCCGCGCCGAGGCCTTGGGGTATCGGGTTGTCGCCTACCGCACGGCCGCCTCCGTCATCTCGGCGCTGGCCGCCACCATCGCCGGAGCGCTCATGGCCCTGTGGCTGCGGTATAACGGGCCTGACACGACTCTCTCCTTCTCGATCATGATCGATATTCTGCTCATGGTCGTGATCGGTGGCATGGGTACCATGTATGGCGCGATCATCGGCGCGACCCTGTTCGTGCTGGCGCAAAGCTATCTGCAGGTGCTGATGGGCGCAGGCAGCGCGGCGCTGGCCGGCATCCCGATCCTGCCCAATCTCATCCATCCGGATCGGTGGCTTTTGTGGCTCGGCGCATTGTTCATCGTCAGCGTCTATGCGTTTCCGGGCGGCATTGTGGGTCATTTGCGTCGCGGCTCTAGCTCTTAAGAGCTTGGCCGAACAAAGACCGCCTGAAATCGTTTTCCCTCAAGCATCGGAGGGATGTTGCGATGAGCCGTGCCTTTGTTCGGGAAACCGATGGTGGAGAGGCCTTCGAGGACCTGCCCGATCGGCCGATCAGTCCTCACCAGAACTTCGTCACGCCGTCGGGCCTCGCCCAGATCGACGCAATGATCGAAGACCTGCGGCATCGTCTCGCGAAGGCCCAGGCGGCGGAAGAGAAGAGCGAGGTGGCGCGCGTGTCCCGCGATCTGCGCTACTGGTCCCACCGCAAATCGACTGCGGACATGATCCCTCCGCCGACGGATTTTTCCCAGGTCCGCTTCGGCTCCCGGGTCACGTTCGAGCGCGACGATGGAAGAACGCAAACCTACCGCATCGTCGGAGAGGATGAAGCCGATCCTGCGAAAGGAAGCATCTCTTATGTTTCGCCTCTGGCGCAGGCCCTCCTCGGCAAGCAGGTCGGCGACGTGATCCCTGTTGCGCAGACGGAGGCCGAGATCACGCGGATCGAGTAGAGGTCTACGATACGCTCGACGCCTTGGGCTTTTCATCCTCCTCCGTATCCTTCAATGAATACACATTGGAGGCGTCGGCCGGCGCGCCCTCCTCACGGAGGTCAGCCGCCAGCGCCGTATCGCGCAGCATGAGGTCGATCTCCTGCTGGACCTGCAGGAAATCGTCCCATTTCGATGTCATGATGAGGGCGTGGATCTCGGCTTTCGGTTTTTCCTCATGCACGTCGCGAAGCCGGACCTGAACCGAACCAGGCTCGATCCTAGGACGTTCCGCAACGATGGTGGAAATCTCCTCCACCTCACGGCGAATGGCGATGCTGTCGGTGGCCCGGAGGCCGACCGTCCTGACATAGGGCATGCGGTCCCGATTGGTCAGGTTGATGATGTTCATGTTCACGAAGGTCGCGTTCGGGATCGTGATGAGCGAACGGTCGAGTCCCCGGATCCGTGTCGAGCGGATACCGATCTCCTGGACGCGGCCCTCGAGATTGCCGAACCGGCAGAGATCCCCCACCCTTACGGGCCGGTCCGCATAGAGGATCAGTCCCCCGATGAAGTTCTCCAACGTCGGCTTGGCGGCGAGCGCGACGGCAAGACCGCCGACACCAAGACCCGCGAGGAGACCCGCCAGAGGAATGCCGAGATAGGATGCGCCATAGACAAGGAGCGCGAGCGCGATGGCGATGCCGGCGATGCGCACGGCTGCCCGAGCGAGGTGCGCATCGATGCTTTCGGAACGGGAAAAGGTCAGATGTCCGGCAAGCGCATTCGCAAGTTTCAGCACCGCCCAGACGAGGGCAATATACGCAATGCCCTGCGCAGTCGCGCCGACGATGTCGTTAACGCGGCCGGTCAGGTTGATCTGGTAATCGGCTACATAGGCGATGAATAGGGCGGTGATCGCGACCATTCCGGGCACCAGGACGGTGGCAGCCAGTGACGTTACCGTGCCACTGCCTCCTCCTGTCGTCCGCACCAGCCGTCGAACGGCGAAAACCGCCAAGGCGGCGAGACCGAGCACGAGAACAAACCCGATCCATTGCCACACGGCTTGCCCGTTAATCTCCGTCCGGAAGGAAGCCGGCAGGGCCTCGATCAGTCTGTACCATTTCGGCGGCAGGAGATGACCCGGCGACTGGCTGAAGAAATCATAGAAGTCTTCCGTGGCGCCGTTCGTGTCGGGCTGGTCGCGGATCAGGCGATAGAAATCGTCGAGCCGCTGCACGGTTTCGCTGGAGAACAGGTACTCGCCCGTTCGCGGCCCCTCCGTAACCCGCGAAATCCGGATCTCGGTGCCCGGAATGCTCCAGCCTGGAATCGTCGGCTTGGCGCCGTCGATCTCGCCTGGGATGGCGCTTGCCTCGGGTAGTGGCAGACGATCCAGGATCTCCTTTAGCAGCAGAGTCGCCTCCAGGCGCCGATGCTCCAGTTCCACGGGCGGAATATCGCGTAGATCAATCGCGCGCGCGGCCCGTGCCAGCAGGGTCTCCGCTTCCCTGACCTTATCCTTGACGCTCTCACTCCAGAACAAACCGGGCGAGGCAGCGTTCTCGCGATAGGCTTCCAGAAGCAATGTCGCGGCGCGCCTCGCATTGTTCCTGAAATCCTCCAGCGTCGTCCGCGGGCTCGATGTTTCGGCGGGTGCGAGAAGCCTGAGGTTGCCCAAAGCCGGCGGCGTCGCGAGGAACTGGAAGGAAACGAACAGGATCACCAGGATCGCGCAGATCAGTGGGATGGCAGCTTCCTGCAGTAACCGTCTCGGTGACATGCTCATCGGAGTATCCTGTTATGCGGCCTGGGACGTGGCCGTCGAGCGAGGGCCGCATTTTTGCCACGCGCCAGCTGGCAAAGCTACTGCCGATAGGGCGCTCAATACCCTAACGTAAATAAGAACAATTTCTCACAAAGGCAATATTAAGGTCACCGAGATCAATTTTTATTTACGGTCTGCATACGGTGCATATCTGAAGGACACCGTTCATTACAAAGAAGTAATAATACCCACTATTTACGATTTCAACGATTTCAAGCACAATTACTTTTGGTCTTTCTCACCTTCCAACCTAGGAATATCACCCATATTTGAATCCAAGGCCTTTTCGGAAGGTAAGTCCACGGTCGGTGAGCGGCATCAGCCGCAAGCTCATCGGCGCACCAGGAGAGGATGCCATGAATGATACAGAGGTCGATATCGTTGCGGCGGAGCTCGCCAAGATCGGCGGAACGTCCTGGTATCCCGGGCGAGAGAACGGCCCCATTCTCCGAGTCGTGACGGAACGTTACCGTGATCGCGCCCGCGCTGCCATTGCGGCCCTCGACCGCTACCGGGCTACTCAAGAAAACTCCCCTGGATCCGATAGTCCTGGCGAAGATAAGAGCAATCGCGATGCGACCTCCGCCGCCCTGGTCGGCCAATTCAAGCCCGGCATGACAGTTGTCTACCGCCCGCCCGGGGATCGGCGTGCCTACTCCTGCACGATCGAGAAGGTCACAAATGACTTCGTTTATCTGGTTCCTAAGGCCAAAAACAGAGTCGGGTGGGTTCCGGCATCCGAGATGCGGGCAAATCCGTCCTTCGTGAAAGACCTGCAGAGCGAGGAAGAGATACGCAACAGAACCAAGTCGGATCACTGATAAATCGCCGGCCTGAAACCGGCGCGATGGGGGAGCCTTTTTTCTGCATCCCCGTACGCCCCCCTCGCACCTGCCGCAGCTCGTCCAGCTCATGTGGACCGCGCATAGGTCATATGTGCTGACCTATATGCCGCAGCGCAACAAAATGCGTCTATATTATCCTATGAGCACCAACGATGCTCGGACCTTTTTTGAAAACGACAGAGTAGAAAATGATCATCGTGACCATCCTCCGTTTCGCCGCCGCTGTCATTGCCGATACGCGCGCGTTGCAACGCACAATCCGGCAGCGCTATCCCTTCCTCGCCGAGTAAGTTCGCGCCGGTAAGGGCCATCTCCATAGGATGTCAGGTCTGATTGCGACATTTTTCATGCTTCGCCATCGGCTTTGTCCCGAAAGGATCAGGAATCCACGCGATTTCTGCCCTCTAGTTCCACGAGCAGCCCACTGTGGTCGAGATCGCCTGCATTCTCGATGAGCCCGCGAAACAGATCCGCGGTAAGTTCGGTATAGGGTGTCGCGTGCATGTCGAGCCGCTTCGCAGCATCGATCGCATTGTCGAGATCCTTCAGATGCGTCACTGATCGCCCCTTGGTGACGAAATCCCGGTCGACCATCCGTTGTCCATGAAGTTCAAGGATGCGGCTCTCGGCGAAACCTCCGCGCAGAGCCTCCCGCACCTTGGCGGGATCTGCTCCACCGCGCTGCGCAAACAGAAGAGCTTCCGCCACGGCGCCGATCGTCACGCCGACGATGATCTGGTTGGCAAGCTTTGCGAGCTGGCCCGCCCCACGGGGGCCGACATGGACGGGGCGCCCCATCACGCGCAGAACGGCTTCGACCCGGGCGTAAACATCGGCATCGCCGCCGGCCATGATCGCGAGCGTCCCCTGCTCTGCTCCCACCGTTCCCCCGGAGACCGGAGCGTCGATATGGTAGACGCCGCGTTCCTGAAGCCGCCTTGCATGCTCCTGTGCCTCGGCGGGTTTGATGGAACTCATATCAACCACGATGCTGCCGGCGCGCAATGCCTCCGCAACGCCTTGCCGGAACATAACGTCGGTGACGATGGCGCCGTTCTCCAGCATGAGGATGACGATATCGGCATCGCGCACGGCATCGGCAGCCCGATCGGCGACGCGGGCTCCGAAGGGCGCGAGTGCGTCGGCCTTTTCGCGTGAGCGGTTCCAGGCGACGAGCGCGTAGCCTGCGTCGAGCAGACGCTTGGCTTGACGCGAGCCCATGAGGCCTATGCCCAGGAACGCGACTGTGCTTGTTCCAGCTTCCATGTGAGATTGCTCCTCGCCGGCCTGCTCCTGCGCAGGCCGCCGTCAAATCTGGGACTTTCGGTCCGTCGAAGCCTTATGCCGCCGCCGAAGAGGGCTTGAGGCGAACCAGCCGGCCCAATGCCGCACCGATGAGAGGCCAGAAGGCCAGTACCATTCCCAGCGTGATCAAGGTGCCGACGAGGCCGTTCGACCAGAAGATCGAGAGTGAGCCCTTGGACATGATCATCGACTGCCGGAACGCATCCTCCGCCTTGTCGCCGAGGACCATCGCCAGAACGAGCGGGGCGATGGGATAATCGAGTTTCTTGAAGATATATCCCGCGACGCCGAAGGCCAGGGCGAGCCACAGGTCGAACGGACGACCCGCGACCGTATAGGCGCCGATGAAGCATACCACGACGATGACCGGCCCGATGATGGCGAACGGAATGCGCAGAATGGAGGCGAAGATCGGGATCGTGGTCAGCACCACGAGCACGGCGACGATGTTGCCGAGATACATGCTGGCGATCAGCCCCCAGACGAAGTCGGGACGCTCGATGAACAGCATGGGTCCGGGATTGAGGCCCCAGATCATCAGTCCGCCCATCATGACCGCGGCGGTCGCCGATCCCGGCACGCCAAGGGCGAGCATCGGCAGAATGGCGCTGCTTCCGGCGGCATGGTCCGCCGTCTCAGGCGCGACCACGCCTTCCGGCTCGCCCTTGCCGAATGCGTCCTTGCGGCGGGAGAGACGCTTGGCGAGACCGTAGCTCATGAAGGAAGCCGCCGTAGGCCCGCCCGGCGTGATCCCCATCCAGCACCCGATCGCGCTGCTACGCAGGAGCGCGAGCCAGTATCGTGGCATCTTCGCAATGGTTGTGACGACATCGCGCGGTGTCACCCGCGCCCTGATGCCGTCGAACCGAAGGCCTTCCTCCATGGTGAGCACCAGCTCTCCGATGCCGAAGAGACCGATCACCGCGATGAGAAAGCTGATGCCGGCCAGAAGCTCGTTGAAGCCGTAGGTCAGGCGCAGGCCGCCGGAGATCGTATCCATGCCCACGGCAGCGAAGGCGAAACCCAGGCTCATCGATACCACGGTCTTGAAGGGAGAGGTCCCACCGAGCCCGACGAAGCTGGCAAAGGCAAGGAAGTAGACGGCGAAATATTCCGGGGAGCTGAACCGGAGCGCGAAATTCGCAACCCAGCTGGACAGAACCGTGATCAGGATCACGCCGACGAGCGCCCCGAAGCCGGCTGACAGGAAGGCCAGCGTCAATGCCTGCGCCGCCTGCCCCTGTTTAGCCATGGGGTAGCCGTCGAACGTGGTTGCGACCGAGGACGGTTCGCCGGGGATGTTGAAGAGGATCGATGTGGTCGACCCTCCGAACAAGGCGCCCCAATACATGCTCGTGAGAAGAATGATGGCCGAGACCGGATCCATCGTGAAGGTCAACGGCAGCAGCAGCGACACGCCGTTCGGTGCGCCGAGGCCGGGAAGAACGCCCACGAGGATCCCGAGCAGCACGCCGACGATCATCAGCGCGACATGGTAAGTCGTCAGCGCGACACCGAAACCGTGCATGAGCGATGCGAAATTTTCCACGGCCTGTCTCCCGTCAAGCGGTTGGAATTCAGTAGAGGCCCAATGCAGCCTCGAGCGGCCCTTTCAGGAGAGGAACCTGAAACGCGATTTCGAGAACGACATAGAAGAAGATCGCCGCCGCGACTCCCGCAAGTGCGGAAATCACGAGCCGGTATCCGCCCTGCAGCCACATGACGAAGGTGAGATAGAGAGCCGTCGCCACGTAAAGACCGAGGACGACGGAGGCCACGACAAAAAGTACAACCGGTCCGAAGAACGATGCCACCCGCGCGGCCTGCGCCCGATCGAGAAAAACCGCCTGCAAGCCGGCCCGGCCGAGAACCGTCTGGGCCAGGGTGCCGATGCTCGCGGCCATGATCAAAAGCCCGATATAGAATGGGAAGGTTCCGGGTTCGGGACCGGCCGTGCCCCAGCCGATTCCGTATTCAAGGGACCCGACAACTGCGGTGAGTCCCAAACCCGCTGTCACGACCGCTGTCGTGATCTCCGCCGAAAAACGAGAAATCATGGCGTCATCATCCAGTCTGCCGCAGGATCGGACTTGCCGGCGCAGACCAAGCTGCGCCGGCTTTCGGCTCAGCGCAAGTTATTGGACGACCCAGCCCTCCCGCTCGAAGACCTTCTTATTCTTGGCATCGTCCTTGGCGATGAAATCCTTCAGCTCTGCGCCGGCGAGGAACCGGCTGGTCTGCGATGTGCGCTCGACATACTCCTTCCATTCCGGAGTCTCGCTGACCTTCTTGAGAAGATCGGCATAGAACGCGACGGCCTCAGGAGATACGCCGCCCGGCAGCCAGACGGTCCGCGGCATCTGGAATTGATCGACCGGAACTCCCGCCTCCTTGCAGGTGGGGATGTCCGACCAGCCCATCGTCGTGGTCACCTTGGGGCCTTCCGGCAGCCGGATCGGGCTGAACACGCACAGGGGCGTCACCATACCGGCTTTCCACTGACCGACATTCTCGTTGGGATTGTTGGTGTTCGAGTCGATATGGGCACCGGCCAGTTGAACGGCTGCCGTTCCGCCGCCCTGGAAGGGAACGTAGATGAATTTCGTTCCCGTCGCATCCTCGATCAGGCTCGTGAGTGTCTGATCGGTGTCCTTGGATTGGCTGCCGCCCATCTTCAACGTTTCGGGCTTCGCCTTGGCGGCTTCGATATAGCTCTTCGCGTCCTTGTAAGGTGAGTTGGCGTTGACCCAGAGCAGGAACTCGTCGAGCGCCATGGCGGCGACAGGTGTGAGATCGTCCGGCTTGTAGGCCAGCTTGGCGACGTAAGGCAGCAGATATTCGTTATTGGTGCCGAAGGTAAGCTTGTGAGGATCACCTGCGGCGACCTTGGCATAGACATAGCCCTCTGCTCCGCTGCCGCCGCCTTTGTTGGTGACGACCACCGACTGGTCCATCAGCTTGTGCTTCGCGATGATGGATTGCACGACGCGGGCGAAGTTGTCGGTGCCACCGCCGGGACTGGAGGTAACGACGAACTCGACCGGCTTGGCGGGCTTCCACTCGGCATGAGCCGCGCTACCGAGCGCTGCCGTGAGTGCCGTTGCAAGCAACCATGACATTTTCTTCAGCATCTTCTTCTTCCTCCCTTTGAGATTTCCCGGCCGATGGCGTCGGAGCGGAAACTTGGAATTTTAAAGAGCAGAGATTTAATAAGCAGAGAGAGAGCGGACGGCCTCCTATGCGGCCTTGCCTTCGGCAGCGCGCTTGGCGCGCACTTCTGCGCCCATGCGGATTGCGAGCGATAGCGCCTCGCGGCTTGCACCGAGATTGGCAATACCGCGGCCGGCGATTTCATAGGCTGTCCCGTGAGCGGGCGTGCAGATCGGGAATGGGAAGCCGCCGATCAAGGTGACACCGCGATCGAAGCCCATCAGCTTCATCGCGATCTGTCCCTGGTCGTGATACATCGTCAGAACGGCATCGAAGTAGCCGTTCTTGGCGCGCAGGAAGACCGTATCTGACGGGAACGGCCCTTCCGCCGCCAACCCTTGGGCGATGGCCTGCTGCACGGCAGGCTCGATGACATCGATTTCCTCGCGGCCAAAATTGCCGCCGTCACCTGCATGAGGATTGAGCCCGGCGACCGCGATCCGCGGCCGCGCGAAACCGGCTGCGCGCATGCAACGATCGGCAAGGGTCAAGGCTCTGAGGATCGCGGTCTCGGAAATGGCGGAGGCGACCTGCGACAGGGGAATATGTGAGGTGACACGGGCATTCCAGAGATTGCCGAGCACATTGAATTCGCTCGCCGCGCCGGAGGTCTTGAGGACATCCCGCACGAAGCGGATTTCGTCGTCGTAGCCATCATAGGCCAGGCGCATGGCCTTCTTGTTGAAGGGCGTGAAGAAGACGGCGTCCGCGCGTCCGGCATCGGCCAGAAGCAGCGCCTGACGGAAGTTTTCCGTCGCGAAGAGACCGCCCGCGAGCGTTGCGGTCGCCGGAGTGACCTGCTCGAGGCTGAGATTCCTGAGATCGACGAAAATCGGACGGATGGAATCGTCAGGGATCGATTCCCCATGCGAGATCACATCCACATCAGCCGTGACGCCGGCCACGCGGGCTCCCTCAGTGAAGATGCGATGATCGCCGAAGAGCACCAGTTGCGCCCCGGCGTGGATATCCCTGGAAGCGACAAGCTTCGCGGCGATCTCCGGACTGATTCCGGCCGGGTCCCCCATGGCAAATGCGATCGTGGATCGTTCCGATCCCGTCGAAGAACTAGCGCTCACAGCAACCTCGTCATGAGATAAGGCCTAGACCCTAACAGTGCCAGAATTTGCACGCAAGTATGCTGCATACAGAATTTTGTTTGCCAGAGTTCAGGGTCACGATATAAAAGATGCGCATTGAGCCATTAGGTTTTATGGACGGGCAGAATCTGAACCATGGATCACCAGATGAGACCTGAGGGACCAAGCCCGTTGGGAACAGACCTTGAAGATCGCGGGCCTATTGCACGGCCGAGCCTCCACGATGCCATTGTGACGCGGGTGCGCGACATGATCATCGAAGGGCATCTCGCTCCCGGCTCCCGGATTCACGAAGGCAATCTGGGCAATGAACTCGGCGTGTCCCGCACGCCCTTGAGGGAGGCGCTCAAGTTCCTTGCCAGCGAAGGCCTCGTGGAACTGTCGCCCGGCCGGGGTGCCGTGGTCCGGCAGTTCAGCCCGAAGGATGTCCATGACAGTCTGGTCGTGCTCGGGGACCTTGAAGGGCTTGCCGGCCGCCTCGCCTGCGAGCACGCGACGGATGCCGAAATAAAGGAAGTGCGGGATCTGCACGACCGCATGATGGAAATGTATGCCAGCAGGGACCGGCTGCCCTACTTCAAGCTGAACCAGAACATCCACTCGGCGATCCTGCGCCTCTCGAAGAACGAGGCGTTGGCCTATGTCCATGGCATCCTGCAGGCCCGCCTCCGGCGCATCCGCTACATCGGCAACGAAGGCCCCGAGAAATGGGCAGGCGCCGTGGCTGACCACGAGGAGATCATCTCCGCTCTCGAGGCACGCGATGCGGAGCGCCTTTCGAGAGTGCTGAACGCACATATGGAACGAACCTGGGAGCGGGTCAGGAACGCCATTTAGAGACGCAGGAGAAGCGCCCGTCACGGGTGCTTCCCTGGCCATCATTCAAGTCTCAGCAATCACCACGGATTCACGGGAAAGGAGGCGGATGTGAGTGAGGAAGCCCGGCTTCGGGAGGAAATCTGCCGCTTCGGCCGCTCGCTTTTCGAGCGCGGCCTGACGGCCGGATCGTCCGGCAATATCTCGATCCGGTTGAACGATGGGGGATGGATCGCAACGCCGACGAACGTCTCTCTCGGCTTCCTCGATCCCGCCCGCTTGAGCCGCCTCGATGCCGATGGCCGACTGGTCTCGGGGGACGAGCCGACGAAGGAGCTGCCGCTTCACACCGCGCTCTACGAAACTCGCTCCGATGCGGGAGCGATCGTGCATCTGCATTCCACGCATTCAGTGGCCGTCTCGATGCTGCCGGATGTAGACCCGGCCAACGCCCTCCCCCCGATGACCGCCTATTATGTGATGCGCGTCGGGCGGACAGCCCTTGTCCCTTACTACAGGCCGGGAGACCCGGCCGTTGCGGACGCGATCCGCGGCCTTGCCGGACGATACACCTCCGTGCTTCTCGCCAATCATGGTCCGGTCGTCGCCGCCAGGAGCCTGGAGGCTGCGGTCTATGCGACCGAGGAGCTAGAGGAGACGGCGAAGTTGCGCCTTCTCCTGCACGGCCTGAATCCACGTCTCCTCACGCGCGCCCAAGTCCGCGATCTTGTGACCCATTTCGGTCTTGATGAGGCGATTGCCGAGG
Organism: Microvirga sp. 2TAF3; assembly: GCF_052114965.1. Taxonomy (NCBI): domain Bacteria; kingdom Pseudomonadati; phylum Pseudomonadota; class Alphaproteobacteria; order Hyphomicrobiales; family Methylobacteriaceae; genus Microvirga; species Microvirga sp. 2TAF3. Next base: position 89,929 of record NZ_JBFRFT010000008.1, read on the forward strand.
AAATGCCGGAAACCTGCTCCCATCCCCATCACCATTCCCACAAAAGCGAGTGATGCCATGAGGCGCTTCTCGGCCAATCTCGGCTTTCTCTTCTCGGAGCTTCCCGAGGTGAGACGGATCGAGGCCGCCGCCGCGGCGGGATTTTCCGCCGTCGAGATGCATTGGCCTTATGATGTGCCTGCATCGGACATGAAAGCGGCGCTCGCGCGGAACAACGTGACGATGCTCGGGCTGAATACGCCCGTCGGGAATGCCGCTGCAGGCGATTTCGGATTGGGCGCCCTTCCCGGCCGCGAGAGTGAATTTCAACAGGCTTTCGACAAGGCGTTGTCATATGGCGCGGAGATCGGCGCAAATGCCGTTCATTGCATGGCGGGCGTCGTGCCGGACGAGGCGCTGGTCGCCGTCGAGAGCACATTCGTCGAGAATCTGAGATCTGCCGCCGACAAGGCGACGCAGGCGGCGATGACGATCCTGATCGAGCCGATCAATCACCGGGACAAGCCGGGCTATTTCCTGCATCGCGTGGAGCAGGCTGCGTCCATCATCGGCAAGGTGGGACGCGCGAACGTGAAGATCATGTTCGACTGCTATCACACGCAAATCACGCAGGGCGATCTCATCCGGCGTCTGGAAACGCACCTGCCCCTGATCGGTCATGTGCAGATCGCCGGGGTGCCGGACCGCGCGGAGCCGGACGAGGGCGAGATCAGCTATCCGGAAATTTTCCGGGCGCTCGACCGCTTCGGCTACACCGGCTGGATCGGCGCCGAATACAAGCCGCGCGGTCGAACCGAGGATGGGCTCGGCTGGTTCCCGACCTGGTCCAACGGCAGAACCTAGGTTGGGAGGAAAATTCATGCGGTTGGGATGTATTGCGGACGACCTGACGGGGGCCACCGATCTTGCATTGATGCTCTCGCGTGAGGGTTTGCGAACGGTGCAGACGATCGGGGTCCCGGATGAGGCTCTCGATCTTTCCGGCGCAGACGCGGTCGTCGTCGCTCTCAAGTCGCGAACCATTCCTGCGCAAGAGGCCGCCGCACAGTCCCTCGCGGCGGCAGAGGCCCTGCGGAAAGCGGGCGCGAAAAATTTCTTCTTCAAATACTGCTCGACATTCGACTCGACAGATGGAGGCAATATCGGCCCCGTGACGGAGGCGCTTCTTGCCTTCACCGGCGGCGACTTCACCCTCGCCTGCCCTGCCTTTCCCGCCAATGGCAGAACGGTTTATCAGGGCCACCTCTTCGTCAATGGCGTGCCGCTGCATGAAAGCAGCATGAAAGACCATCCGCTGACGCCGATGCGGGACTCGAACCTCGTCCGCGTCCTGCAACGGCAGACCCGCCTCCCCGTTGGTCTTGTTCCGTTCGAGGATGTGGATGCCGGTGCCGATGCCGTCCAGAAAGCCTTCGAGCGGGAGAAGGCGGCGGGACATCGGATCGTGATCATCGACGCCATCACGGACCAGCACCTTCGCACCATCGGTGTTGCGGCAGCGGGATTACCGTTGATCACCGGCGGCTCTGGTGTCGCGATGGGGCTTCCTGGCGCTTACAGGAAGGACCGGCCCACTGACAGCTCGTTGAAGAGCACTCACCTTACCGCCCCCGAAGGGAAAGCAGCCATTCTGGCCGGATCCTGCTCCAGCGCAACACGGCGTCAGGTGGAGATCGCGATCAAGGGGGGCGTTCCGGCTTTCCGCATCGATCCGATGGCCCTGGCCTCCGGCGCGCTCACGCCGCGGACAGTGCTCGATTGGATCGCGGCACAGGACACTGGCGGACCTGTCCTCGTCTATTCCACGGCCAGCCCGGACGAAGTGCAGGACGTCCAAACCAGACTCGGTCGCATGAATGCGGGAGAGCTCGTCGAGCACTTTCTGGCGGAGATCGCGCGAGCGCTCCCCGAAAAAGGCTTCACGCGTCTGATCGTTGCCGGCGGAGAGACCTCCGGCGCGGTGGTCGGCGCTCTCGGTGTCAGCGCGCTTACCATCGGGCCCGAGATCGATCCTGGCGTTCCCTGGACCCGGACCCTGGCCGGAACCGACCTCGCGCTGGCCCTCAAATCCGGCAATTTCGGCGCCCCCGATTTCTTTCTGAAGGCTTGGAGTCTGCTCCAGTAATCGCACGGGCCTACCCGGCTCACATAACACGACGATAAGCTCCGGTGGCGGACCTCGCACACCGGACGAGGAAACACGCCATGGATTACCGCACCTATTATGCCAAAGCCGACCGACCCGTTGAAACCTGCGTCGTGGGAACGGGAGGTTTCGGGCAGAGCTTTCTTGCCCAGGCGCAGCGGGTTCCGCTGCTCGGCGCGCGCATCACCGTCGATATCACGGCCGAGAGCGCCGCTTCGGGTTTGAGCGCTGCAGGGATCGAGCCGCGGCGGATCCGGATCTGCGAAACCGCCAAGGAAGCCAAAGCCGCATGGGATCGAGGTGATTTCATCGCAGCCAGCGACCTTGCCATGGTGAGCGAGCTTCCCTTCGACGTTGTCGTCGAAGCAACCGGACGCCCCCTCGCCGGCGCTCGCCATGCGTTGCTCGCCATCGAATCCGGCAAGCATCTGGCTCTGGTGACGAAGGAATTGGACAGCGTCGTCGGTCCCGGTCTGAAGAAGCTCGCCGCCGACCGAGGGCTCATCGTCACCACTGTCGATGGCGACCAACCCAGCCTGCTCATCGGTCTGGTTTCCTGGGCGGAGGTTCTGGGTTTCACTCTGATCGCCGCCGGAAAATCCAGCGAATACGACTTCGTGTTCGATCCATCCTCAGGGCGTGTCACCAGCAACGGGCTTTCTGCGGATTGCGGCGTGCTTGCCCGGCACTGGGACCTCGGCGCACACGACGTGAACGATATCGTTGCGGCGCGCGGCGCCGCCGTGACGGGCTTCCCGCAACGGGCCGTGCCCGATCTATGCGAATTGATGGTCGTCGCGAATGCGACCGGGCTCCAGCCGGACCGTCCGGATCTTCACGCGCCGCTCGCCCGCATCGGCGAGGTGCCGACCATCTTTTCGCATCGTGATGGCGGCGGCATCCTTTCCGGCGAACGACGGCTCGACGTGTTCCACTGCCTGCGCAAGCCGGACGAGATCAGCTTTGCCGGCGGCGTCTTCGTCGTCATCCGTTGCGACGATTCCAGAAGCTGGGACATGCTGGCGCAGAAGGGGCATATCGTCAGCCGGACCGGCGAGGCGGCCATGGTCTTCATGCCGCGCCACCTCCTCGGCCTCGAGGCGGCGACGAGCATTCTCGATGCCGCGATCCACAATGTCTCCGGCTACGGATCCGATTACCGGCCGCGCTTCGATCTGGCCGCGGTGGCGACGGAGGACCTCCCTGCAGGAACACTTCTCTCCATGGGAGGCCATCACCATACGATCTCCGGCGTCACTGCCGAGTTCAGGCCCGCCCGCGCGCTGACGTCCGATGCGCCGGCTCCGTTCTACCTTGCGGCAGATTGCCGGTTGACGGCACCGATCCGGAAAGGTCAGGAAATCCGGATCGGAGATCTCGACCTCGATCGGGGCTCGAAACTGCTGTCCTTACGTGGAATGCAGGACGCTCATTTCTTCGGCTCATGACATTGCGATTGCCTGGGACGATGGCAAGTTTCTCTTATCTGAAGCCGGACCGTTTCACCCTCGCACTGGTGGCGACGGTCGGCTTGGCGAGCATCGTCCCAGCAACAGGCACTGCCGTTCCAATTCTGAATGCGACAACGATTGGCAGCATCGCGCTCCTGTTCTTTCTTCAGGGCGCCCGCCTGCCGAGGGAGGCCATCATCGGCGGCCTCGTCCATTGGCGATTACATCTGACAGTGCTTGCAGCGACATTCGTACTGTTCCCTCTGCTGGGCTTCCTGCTCAGTGCGGGACTCAAGCCGATCCTGCCCTCCGGAATAGTGCTCGGCATCCTCTTCCTTTGCTTTTTGCCGTCGACGATCCAGTCCTCCATCACCTTCACATCGATCGCGCGCGGGAACGTGGCGGCCGCCGTGTGCAGCGCCTCGGCATCGAATTTCCTGGGCGTCTTTCTGACCCCTCTCCTGCTGAGCCTCTTCATGAACCTGCACGGCCAAGTCTCGCTCAGTGCCGTCGGTTCAATCGCCGGACAGCTGCTTGTCCCATTCGTCGCCGGTCATCTCGCCCGGCCCTGGATCGGCGATTGGGTGAAGCGTCATCATATCCTGACGAGCCTCGTCGATCGCGGCACCATCCTGCTGGTCGTCTATTTCGCCTTCGGCGAGGCCGTCGTGAGCGGTCTGTGGCATCAGCTCGCAGCGCACGACCTCATCGTTCTCGTGATTTTCAATTGCGTGCTTCTGGCGGCTGTCCTGATGATCACGACGTATACGAGCCGCATGCTGGGATTTTCACGGGAGGACGAGATCGCCATCGTGTTCTGCGGCTCCAAGAAGAGCCTGGGCAGCGGCGTGCCAATCGCCAGCATTCTCTTTCCCGCCGCGGCTGTCGGCGCGATCATCCTGCCGCTGATGCTGTTTCACCAGATCCAGCTGATGGTCTGCGCCGTGCTGGCCCGCAATTACGCAAACCGCTCTAGAGTCTGATCATGTCTGTTTGAAACATGCTCAGCCTCCAGATTTCCTGTCTTTGCATGATCTTGACGGATAACCGGTTCCCACTTGTCCGGATCATGCCCTATGTAAGCAATTGGGCATACCGCTCGATGGAACGGGCGACGACGGCCTGGGCATCGCTTTTGACATCCTTGCCGACGAAAGCGCCGTAGATCCGGTCATAGCGCCACGGGGCAAGCGCCTCCCCAATCCGGCGGACCTCACGGGCAGGCAGCGGCATCATGTTGGGATAGCTCCACAGGAAGCTGACCCGGCGCACATCGGCAGCCACCTGAATGACGTCTCCGGAAAGAAGGACACCGGCCCCATCATGCGGGCGAGCCCAGTGCAGAACGGTGCCGCCGGGAAAGTGACCGCCGAGCCTGATCAGGGTGATGTCGGGTGCGATCTCGAGCGTATCGCCCTCCCACAGCCTGATTTCGGGCGCTGGACGCATGATCCACTCGCGGTCGGCCGCATGCAGGTAGATCGGAACATGGCCGAAGGCGCGGCTCCAGTCCTGCATGGTGGTATAATAATGCGGATGCGAGATCGCGATGGCGGAAAGACCGCCGAGTCCCTGCACGATCTCCTTTGTCGCCTCATCGAGAAGGGCAATGCAGTCCCACAAGACGTTTCCGTGCGGGGTCCTTAAGAGAAAAGCCCGCTGGTTGATGGCGAAAGCGGGAACCGTATGGATGCTGAACAGGTCCGGCTCATGCAGGCGCCATGCAATGTTATGCCGCGAAGCCAGCTTTTCCCTTGTGATCCAGGCCTGACCTGCCTCCGGGACGAACTGCCTTTCGTCATCGCAGATCGGGCATGCGGATGGCGGGCTGTCCGCAGGTGGGTATGACGTGCCGCAGGCAGAGCATAGGAAGGTTGGCATCTCATCATCTCGAAATCGTTCGACGGCGCGCCACCCTAACAACCCTCCTCGTCAGATCAAGGATGAAGCCTTGCCATGGGTATCGTCGGCCTGGAGGCATCAGGCCGATGGAGCAGGCGGACCTTTGTGTTGACATGTCGATTTTAAAAAATCAGTCTTCCCTGATGCCGGAATGACGGGATCGGAGAGCGGAATGGGGACGGGCCGAAGCGCAACGGAAAGTGGCGACAAGCCCTCCGCCACTGAAGGCATCCATACCGATTTCTCCGAGGGGATGAGCTATGGCGACTACCTGCGGCTCGACACCCTGCTCTCGGCGCAGACCCCGCTGACGGGCGAGCACGATGAGCTTCTCTTCATCGTCATTCATCAGGTCATGGAGCTGTGGCTGAAGCTTCTCAACCGGGAGCTCGACACCGCTCTTGACCACATTCGCGTGGACGAACTGCAACCGGCTTTCAAATGCCTTGCCCGCATCAACCGGATCCAGGAGCAGCTGATCCAGGCCTGGACGGTGCTTTCGACCATGACTCCGTCCGACTACCTCCGCTTCAGGCCTTCGCTGGGCCGTTCTTCCGGCTTTCAATCCTGGCAGTATCGTCTCGTCGAGTTCAAGCTCGGCGCGAAGGACGCCACGAAGATCGCGCCTCATCGCCATCGCAGTGAGATCGCCGCCCAGCTCGAGGCCGTTTATCGGGCGCCGGGTCTTTACGACGAGTCTTTGCGTCTTCTCGCAAGACGGGGATATCCGGTTCCGCCGGAGGTGCTCGGCCGCGACGTCACGCAACCCTATATGGCGCATCCCGGCGTCGAGGCCGTGTGGGAGGAGATCTATCGGCATTCGGACGAGCATTTCGATCTCTATGAGCTGGCGGAGGAACTCGTCGATCTCGAGGATGCCTTTCAGCAATGGCGTTTCCGGCACATGAAAACCGTGGAGCGCATCATCGGCATGCGGCGAGGTACGGGCGGAAGCGCGGGCGTGGCTTATCTTAGAAGCGCGCTCGAACGGTCCTTCTTTCCCGAACTCTGGTCTGTGAGAACCAAGCTCTAAGGAAACCGGTGGCTCGATGCTCGATCTTCGCCCCTACTTCTCGAAATTCCTGAACGCAGATCCGGGCCGCCTCCATTTCGCGGCCCATAGCCATCATCCCTGGCCCGACGTCACGCGGGATGCGCAGATCCAGGCCTGGGACGATGCGGCCCGCCTCGTCGACGACAAATGGGAGCGCATTCTCGGCCCGGTCCTGAACGAGTTCCAGACACACGTCGCAGGGCACCTCAATCTTCCGGATCCCTCCACCGTAGCGGTCGCTCCGAACACGCACGAATTCCTCAAGCGCATCCTCTCATGTTTCCCGACGGATCGGCCGATCCGAATTCTCACCTCGGACAGCGAGTTCCATTCCTTCAGCCGGCAGATCGCGCGCCTCGAAGAGGACGGGAGCGTCATCGTCACGCGCGTGCCAGTCGAGCCCTTTGCGACATTCGAGGATCGCTTTCTCTCCGCCGCGCGGAATGCCCACGATGTCGTCTTCGTCAGCCAGGTCTTTTTCAATTCGGGCTTCGCGGCGGATATCCGCAAGTTCGCCGAGGCGGCGGGCGATTCCATGCTCGTCATCGACGGCTATCACGCCTTCATGGCAAGACCGGCGGATCTCGCAGATGTTGCCGACCGCGCGTTCTATATCGCCGGAGGCTATAAATATGCCATGTCCGGTGAGGGTGCGTGCTTCATGCATTGCCCACCCGGCTGGGGACCCCGGCCAAGAGACACGGGCTGGTATGCCGCCTTCGGCGATCTCTCGAAGGCCCAGAGCGGACAGGTCGCCTATAGCGAGGACGGCTGGCGGTTCATGGGGTCGACCTTCGACCCGTCCGGCCTCTATCGCTTCAACGCCGTGATGCGGTGGCTGGCTGAGGCCGGAATCACAGTCGATGCCATCCATGATCATGCCCTGTCCTTGCAGGAGCACTTTCTGCGCCAGATCGACGGTCGAGCCGGGTTCGGCCGCGAAACTCTGGTAGTGCCCCCGAACGAGCCTCGCCGTGGGAATTTCCTCACCTTCGACAGGCCGGATGCGCAGCAGATCTATCATCACCTCAAGATGCAACGGGTGGTGACCGATGTGCGGGGGAGCCGCCTGAGACTGGGATTCGGAATCTATCAGACGCGTGAAGAGGTGGATGAGCTGGTCCACCGTATCGACCGGGCCGCTTCACTTCGACAGACACAACATACGGCATCGACGAGCGTTTAGATGCAGCCTATTCCTTCACGGCTCCGGTCATCGAGGACACGTAGTAATCCACGAAGAACGAATAGAGCAGCACGACCGGCAGCGATCCCAGAAGCGCGCCTGCCATGAGCGCTCCCCACTCATACACGTCCCCGCGCACCAGCTCGGTTAGCACGCCCACGGGCACGGTCTTGTTCTCGGAGGACTGGATGAAGGTAAGCGCATAGATGAACTCGTTCCAAGAGAGCGTGAAGGCAAAGATGCCGGCCGAGATGAGGCCCGGAATGGAGAGCGGAAGCATGATCCGCGTGAGGATCTGCCAGCGCGACGCGCCGTCGACGAGCGCGCATTCCTCCAGCTCATACGGGATCGAGCGGAAATAGCCCATCAGCAGCCACGTGCAGAAGGGGATAAGGAAGGTCGGATAGGTGAATATCAGAGCGAACTTGGTGTCGTAGATGCCGAACTTGAAGATCATCACCGCGAGCGGGATGAAGAGGATCGACGGCGGCACGAGATAGGCGAGGAAGATCGCAAGTCCGGTCCAGCGCGAACCGGGGAAGCGGACACGCTCGATAGCATAGGCCGCCAGCACCGCGGCTGTCAGGGAAAGGATCGTCGACCCCACCGCCACCACCATGGTGTTGAGAAGCCAGCCCGGATAGGAGGTCTCGAACAGCAGGTATCGGATGTGCTGCAAGGTCGGGCTGGACGGCCAGAGCGGATTGTAGTCGCGGAAATTGGTGAGCTCCACATTCGGCTTCAGAGCCGTGATCGCCATCCAGTAGAACGGAAACAGGAGGACGAAAACGAAGACGGCCAGCGGCAGGTAGATCGTCACGATCCGGCGCGGCAGCCGATTCAGATAGCTCATGCCAACGCTCTCGTCGGCAAGTGCGGGATCGGCGGACTTGGCGGAGTAAGTCATCAGTCCGTCCCTCCCTGCTGCCAGCGGCGGCGCTGCAGTCCGAAATAGCTGAACAGGATCGCTCCCAAGAGGAACGGCACCATCGCCACCGCGATCGCCGCGCCCTCCCCAAGCTGCCCTCCGGGAATAGCCCGCTGGAAGCTCAAGGTCGCCATGAGATGGGTGGCGTTCAACGGCCCGCCTCGGGTCAGCACGTAGATGAGCTGGAAATCGGTGAAGGTGAAGAGCACCGAAAAGGTCATGACGACCGCGATCAGCGGCGACAGCATGGGCAGCGTGATGAAGCGGAAGCGCTGCCAGGACGTGGCCCCGTCGAGGGTCGCCGCCTCGTGCAAAGAGGGCGAGATCGTCTGCAAACCCGCGAGCAGGGTGATGGCGACGAAGGGAATGCCACGCCACACATTGGTCAGGATCACCGTGATGCGGGCATTGGTCGTGTCGCCCAGGAAATTGATGGGCGACTGGATGAGCCCGAGCTTCATGAGCGACCAGGAAATGATCGAGAATTGCGCGTCGTAGATCCACCAGAAGGCGATGGCGGACAAAACCGTCGGCACCACCCATGGCAGAAGCACGACGGCGCGAATGAAAGCCTTGAACGGGAGATGCTCATTGAGAAGCAGTGCCAGCCACAGGCCGAGAGCGAATTTCAGCGCCGAGGCTACGACCGTGTAGAGGATGGTATTGAAGACCGAGAGCCAGAAGATGCTGTCCTCCCACAGCGACTGATAGTTCTCGAGGCCAACGAAGGTACCGGCACGACCGACCCGCGTATCGGTGAAGCCGAGCCAGACGCCAAGCCCCAATGGATAGGTGAGAAAGAGCAGCAGAAACGCTGCCGCCGGCAGCATGAAGAGGAAGCCGAGAAAGCCCTTGCGTTGCAACAGGGGCTCCCGCGCAGGCGCCGCTGACGCATCCGCATGAGAGAGGGCAGTGCCGGCCATCGGGCGCCTCCGGTTTCTCGGGATAGATCAGGGCGGCGCCTAAACGCCGCCCGACGCGTCACACGCGGTAGTATCGGTTCGCCCGCTGCTCGGCGCGCTTTGCCGCCTCTTCCGGCGTGCGCTGCCCCGTCGCCGCCTCGGCCACCATGTCGACCATGACGTAATCGGCCATGGTCGCTGCGGAGGCATAGCCCAGCGGGCCCGCATAACCATTCGGACGCAGGGTCGCGGAGGCGCGCTTGTAAGGCTCGTTCACCGGATCCGCGGTCCAGACCGGATTGTCGATCATGCCCTTCAACGGCGGGCAGCAATAGGCGCTCGATGCGGTGATCCAGCCATCCATCTGCGGCTTGTCAAGCATGAATTGCAGGTAGGCACGGGCGGCGTTCGGGAATTTCGTGTACTGGAAGATCACCGCCGAGGTGGTCTGATGCAGCTCCACGGGCTGGCCCACCGGACCGGTGGGAAGCACCGTCGAGCGGATGTCCTTCGCAAGCTCGGCCATGTTCGGATCATTCTTGGCCGAATAGTAGAGCGACACGCCATTGGCCGTAACGGAGATGTCGCCGGACAGGAACACACGGTTGTTGTTGATGTCGAGCCAGCTTTCGGTGCCCGGAATGAAGGTCTTGTAGAGTTCGCGGGCATATTGCAGGGCCTTGATCGTCTCGGGTGAGTTGATGGTGACCTTGCCGTTTTCATCGACCATCTTTCCGCCATGGCTCCAGACGATCCAGTGCGCGAAGTTGTTGCCGTCGCCGACCGCCTTGCCCAGCGCGAAGCCCGCAGGCTTGCTCTTGGCCTTGAGGGCCTTGCACATTTCCAGGAACTCGTCCGTCTTTTCCGGGAATTTCGACCAGCCTGCCTGCTGAAGCATGCTCTCCCGATAGAGAATAGCGTTGCCGATCGCGGCCAGTGGAAGCGCGATGAACTTGTCGCCCTTCTTGGCGTAACCCTCGAGACCGGGATAGTAGCCGCCATAGCGGCTTGCGAAGCTCGTTGCGATATCGGTCACGTCCAGGAGCTTGTCCGGATATTGGAACGGGTCGTCGAACCAGACGAGCATCACGTCCGGGCCGGAGCCGACATTGGCCGCGACCGCAGCTTTGGGGCGGATATCCTCCCAGCTCTCCTTGTCGACGCGGACCTCGACGCCCGTCGCTTCCGTGAATTTCTTGGTGTTGGCGAGCCAGGAATCTTCGTCACCTTTGACGAAGGGCGTCCAGCGCAGCACCCGCAAGGAGGCGCCTTGTTCCGGCTTGTAGCTAGGCGCGGCGCCTTGCGCGAGGGCCGGCATGGAACCCAGAAGCTGGGCTCCCGCCGCGCCTGCAGCAACACCGGCAGTCCCGAGAAGCAGATCACGTCTAGACAGGGTCATGGTCGCTTTCCTCCGCAGCCCGGGATCTATGGAGAGCTGCACGGTCTTCCCGGTGGGACCGCGCGCTTGCAATCAGTTGATGCGCCGCCCGGTTTCCTTGTCGAAGAGATGGACAAGGGCAGGATCCGGCAAAACCCGGATCGTCTCGCCCGGTCGCGCAGCGATGCGCTCGCGGAACACGCAGGTGATCTCACGGCCCTGGACCCTGGCGAAGACCTGGGTTTCCGATCCGGTGGGTTCGATGACGCTCACCTCGACGGGAATGCCCTCGTCCGAGAGGTGAAAATGCTCGGGCCGGATTCCGTAATAAACCGGTCTTCTAACCGATGCCCCAGGAGCATTCTGAACAGGGAGCGTCAGATCGCCCATGACGAACCCGGACGATTCGATCCGTCCTTCCAGCACGTTCATGGCCGGCGAGCCGATGAACCCTGCGACGAACAGGTTGACCGGGCGGTCGTAGAGTTCGAGCGGCGCACCCATCTGCTCGACGATGCCGTCATGCATCACCACGATCTTGTCGGCCATGGTCATGGCTTCGATCTGGTCGTGAGTGACGTAGACCGTCGTGGTCTTCAACCGCTGGTGCAATGCCTTGATTTCGGTGCGCATCTGCACGCGCAGCTTGGCGTCGAGGTTGGACAGCGGCTCGTCGAACAGGAACACTTGCGGATCGCGTACGATAGCCCGGCCCATGGCGACGCGCTGGCGCTGGCCGCCGGACAATTGACGCGGATAGCGGTCGAGGAGCTTGGTCAGCCCTAAGATCTCGGCGGCGCGGTTGACCTTGGTGGCAATCTCCGCTTTCGGCGCATTCTTAAGCTTGAGCGAAAAGGCCATGTTGTCCGCGACCGTCATATGCGGATAGAGCGCATAGTTCTGGAATACCATGGCGATGTCGCGCTCTTTCGGCGGCACGTTGTTCACCAGACGCGAGCCGATGCGGATCTCCCCGCCGGTAATGTTCTCGAGCCCGGCCACCATCCGCAGCAAGGTCGATTTTCCACAACCGGACGGCCCGACCAGGATGACGAACTCACCATCCTGAATATCGACCGACACCCCATGGATGACCTGGGTCGCTCCAAAGGCCTTCTTCACATCCTTGATTTCAACGGAGGCCACGGGACACCTGCTCCGTTCCGATGGCCTGCTGGCGGGCTTGGGTGCGAGACGGCCCGTAAGCACGGGCAGCAGGACACCGGCGCGTCAATGCCGCTTCACGGCGTTGAAGCATGCGCTTCCTCCCAACCCCCGCTTTTGAAGTGGCTCGTCTGATGCGAGCTTAGAGCGATGATTAACAGATATTATTCCAGCAGTATCGAGAGAAGATCAAGCGCTCCGCCTATGATGTCTTAAGGATACAACATAATTGACTTTTTGCGAATGGAAACAATGACCATAATGATGACGAGCCTCTCTTTTGGGCACAAAGACGAAGAATGCAGAGGGTTAGACTTTGGTCGGCGTCGATACAATTATTGCCAACGCAAAAGCTGCCGGTCAGAGTAAGCCGAACGCAAAGGAAGATCGTTGATGGAAGTTCTGATACTCGGGGCGGCCGGGATGGTCGGACGCAAACTCACCGAACGCCTGACGCAAGAGAAGCGTCTTGGCGGCCGCGAAATTTCCCGCGTCATCCTGCATGATGTCGTCGCCCCCCAGGCACCCGAAGGCGCTCCTTTCGCCGTCACGACGGCTACGTCCGACTTCTCGGCTCCCGGCGAGGCGGGGAAGCTCGTGGCAAGCCGCCCAGACGTGATCTTTCACCTCGCCGCCATCGTATCCGGAGAGGCCGAGGCCGACTTCGACAAGGGCAACCGCATCAACCTGGATGGCACCCGCCAGCTTTTCGAAGCCATCCGCGCTGTCGGTGACGGTTATAGACCTCGTGTCGTGTTCACATCCTCGATCGCGGTCTTCGGTGCGCCCTTCCCGGATGCGATCGGCGATGAGTTCTTTCTGACGCCGCTCACCAGCTACGGAACCCAAAAGGCAATCGGCGAGTTGCTGCTGGCCGATTATACGCGACGCAGCTTTTTCGATGGGATCGGCATCCGCCTGCCGACCATCTGCGTGCGTCCGGGCAAGCCGAACAAAGCCGCGTCCGGCTTCTTTTCCGGTATCATCCGTGAACCGCTGAACGGTCAGGAGGCCATCCTGCCCGTTCCGGACGACGTACGGCATACCCATGCCTCGCCACGCTCCGCCGTCAGTTTCCTGATGCACGCCGCGACCCTCGACGGCACGAAGCTTGGGGAGCGGCGGAACCTCACCATGCCGGGCGTGTCGGTCACGGTGGCGGAACAGATCGATGCCTTGCGCCGCATCGCAGGCGACAGGGTCGCAGCTCGGATCCGTCGCGAGCCGGATCCGACCATCATGCACATTGTCGAAGGCTGGCCCCTCCGCTTCGACGCCCGACGGGCGACGAATCTCGGCTTCAAGGCCGAGGAGAGCTTCGACGACATCATTCGCATTCACATCGAGGATGAGCTCGGCGGCAAGATCGCGAGCTGATCAAAAGTCAGGGGCCGACAGTGAGCAACAATAAACGGTTTGAAGGGCGAAGGGCCGTCGTGACCGGCGGCGCATCGGGCATCGGTCTCGGCGTCAGCGCCAGGCTCGCGGCAGAGGGCGCCAAGGTTGCCATCTGGGATTTGAGCGAGGCGGCCATGGGAAGCGCACGAGAGACCATCGGCCCCGGCACCAAAACGGCGCAGGTCGATATCACCGACCCCGATGCCGTCGGCGCGGCCTGCGCGGAGACCGTCTCCGCCCTGGGCGGGATCGACATCCTGATCGCCTGCGCCGGCATCACCGGCCCGAACACGACCGTCTGGGATTATCCGGTCGAGGCCTGGCGCCAAGTCATCGATGTCAATCTCAACGGCCTGTTCTATTGCAACCGGGCCGTCGTGCCGGCCATGCTCAAGAACGGTTATGGCCGCATCGTCAACGTCGCCTCTGTCGCAGGCAAGGAGGGTAATCCCAATGCCTCCGCCTACAGCGCCTCGAAGGCCGCCGTGATCGGCCTGACCAAGTCGCTCGGCAAGGAACTGGCCAAGAGCAACGTCACGGTGAACTGCGTCACCCCGGCCGCGGTGCGCACGCCGATTTTCGACCAGATGAGCCAGAGCCATATCGATTTCATGCTGTCCAAGATCCCGATGGGACGGTTCGGAAAGATCGATGAGATCGCATCCCTGATCTGCTGGCTTGCCAGCGAGGAATGTTCTTTCACCACCGGCGGCGTGTTCGATATCTCCGGCGGACGAGCAACCTATTGATATCGAGACGCTACTGAGCACATTGCGCATGCTGGACCGGCGGAGCCCATTTCGCGTTCAGGAATCGCTCAAGAGGAAAGAAGAAATGGCCGAGAACTCCAAGATCGCCATCGTCACGGGAGCCGGGACAGGAGTAGGAAAAGCGATCTCGCGAGCCCTCCTGCAGGCAGGCTTCACGGTTGTCCTGGCGGGTCGCCGGAAGGATGTTCTTATAGCGACCGAGCAAGAGATCGTGACGCGGGGAGCCTCCTCTCTCTCGGTGCCGACCGATGTCACGGATGCCTCCTCCGTCGCGGCGCTTTTTGCCAGGACGAAGGACGCATTTGGACGACTCGATCTGCTCGTGAACAATGCCGGCATCAATACACCGTCGATCCCGCTCGAAGACCTGTCCTGGGAGCAGTGGAGGAGCGTGGTCGATACCAATCTGACGGGCGCCTTCCTGTGCACCCAGGAGGCGTTCCGGCTGATGAAATCTCAGACCCCGCGCGGCGGACGCATCATCAATAACGGGTCCGTTTCCGCCTACGCCCCTCGCCCGCATTCAGCGCCCTATACGGCGACGAAACACGCGATCACCGGGCTGACCAAATCGACGTCCCTGGACGGACGGGCCTTCGACATCGCCTGCGGCCAGATCGATATCGGCAACGCAGCCACCGAAATGACCGCGCGGATGATGAGCGGTGTGCTTCAAGCCGATGGCTCGGTTGCGGCGGAGCCGACGATCGACGCACAACATGTTGCCGAGGCTGTGGTCTACATGGCCGGTTTGCCCCTGACGGCCAATGTCCAGAACATTACCGTCATGGCCACCAAGATGCCCTTCATCGGACGAGGGTGAGGTCGCGCGGCCCCCATTCCGAGGCATACGGGTCACATCATGAAATAGGACGTGCCAGCATTTGCCGGGCGGCCTCATGGCCGCGCTCCGCCGCCGCCTGGAACCAACGTTGCGCGGCCTCATAGTCTACGGGGACGTCGAATCCGCCGGACCTCAACATGCCGAGCGCGAACATGGCGCCGACATGGCCTTTTCCTGCCGCCTTTTCGAACAGGTTTAGTGCGGTGGCATGATCCTTCGGTCCACCACGACCGTTCACCATCATCTCTGCGAGAGCAGCCTCCGCATCTGCCATGCCGACGACGGCGGCACGTGTTATCCAGGTGCGGCCCGCTTCGAGATCGGCATCGACGCCGCGCCCCTCTGCCAGGGCCCTGCCGTACCAATATTGCGCGGTCACAACCTCATTCGCGGCGAGACGAAGCCAGTGGACCGCCTGCCGCTCGTCGCGCTTCATGCCGATTCCCTCCAACAGGCAGAAGCCCAAATGGGAGGCAGCCACCAGGTTTCCCGACGAGGCCGCCTGTTCGAGCCATTCGCGCGCCTTTACAAGGTCTTCGGGCTTGCCCTCCCCGACGCCGTTCAGCAGGAGGTTCGCGAGATCCATTTGCGCCTGCTGATCGCCCGCATCGGCTGCAATCCCAAGCCAATGCATCGCCTCTTTCGGATCGCGCCCCACACCAGCCCCGAGCAGGTAAAGCAGACCCAGTGTTCGAGCCGCCTCGCAATGACCTGCCTCTGCTGCCCGACGATACCAGATCGCCGACTCCGCGTAATTGGGCGGAAGCGCGCCTGCTTCGGCATAGATATCGCCAACCAAAGCCGCCGCATCCGGGTCGCCCGCCAACGCCGCCCGGCGGAGCCAAGACTCGCCTTCGGTACGATTGGGCTCGATCCCGATTCCGAACATCAGCGCACGTCCCCAGCTGGCCTGACCGGAGCGGTAGCCCATCTCGGCCGCCCGCCGGTAAAGCTGCATCGCCGCGGCTTGGTCCTGCTCCACCCCTATGCCACGTTCCGTCAGCACGCCGAGAAGATGGATTGCCGGAAGTAGATCAGCCTGCGCTGCACGGCGGATATGATCGGCGATGCGAGCCTCGTCTTCTTCGCTTTCGGCCGATTGCGCGAGCGACAATCCGTAGCCATAGGCCCCTTGTGGACAGCCAGCCTCGGCTGAGCGTCTGTACCAATCCTGCGCCTCATCGAAATTGCGCATCGATTCCGGGCCCCAGGTGAGGATGTAGGCCAGCAATGCCTGTCCATCGGCGGATCCATGCTCCGCCGCACGGCGCGCCCATTTTTCTGCGACCTCGAAATCAGGCTCTGGAACGTCATCGATTGAAAACAGTTCCGTTGCGGATTCGGCGACAGTACCTTCGTTGCGTAAGGGCGCAACGCCGTCGATATACAGCGCGGCGAGAACCCACTCGGCCTCGACATATCCCTGCATGGCGGCGCGCTCGATCCAGCGAACGCCATCGGCACGGCTTGCGGGTACGCCGGAACCGTCCAGATAACACCTCCCGATCCGATATTCAGCTTCGGCGATACCGGCGCGAGCCGCAGTCGTGAGGAACTGGAAAGCCTCGGCTGTCTGCCCCGCCTCGTTCAGTCTCGCCGCACGGCGAAGTGCCATGGATGGCCAAAGCGTGTCGATGACTCGATCGACGAAGCCCAATCGCTTCCCAATTTTATTCACACGCCTCGGAGGGTTATCACAGTGGTTCATGGCTCGCGCATCCCTTCGGACGTCAACGGCAGGATCCGGCCCAGCAAATAGGCGAGCACCGTGCGCTGGCCGACCTTTATATCGGCGGTAGCGGGCATGCCGGGCACGATATGAAAGTCCGGTGGGACATCGTGCAACCGCACTTCGTCGAGTGTAATGCGAGAACGATAGAACGGCTCCGGACTCCCTGGGTTTACAGGAGCTGATCCGAAGCGGGTCTTGACGTCATCCGTCGCCGTGAAGCTGTCGGCGCTCACGGTTCGGACTTTTCCATAGGCCAATCCATATTGAGACGTCGGGAATGTATCGAACTTCACCGCCACCGGCGCGCCGATATGGACGAAGCCGTTATCGTGCCCCGCGATACTCGCCTCTACCTCAAGCGGCGCATCGGCAGGAACCAATGTGATGAATTGGTCGCCCGATTGCAGCACCGAGCCCACGGAAACCTTGGCAACCGTCAGGACAATCGCATCGCGATCGGCACGAAGCTCAACAAGTTGGCGACGGCGTTGCGCCTTGTTCAGTTGCTCTCGCGCCTCGGCTAGTTTCTGCCTCTGCTCCGAGAGTTTTTGCGATACTTCCGCACGCCAGTTCTGATCATAGGCGTCACGCTCCGCCTCGGCGGCCCCGAGATCATGCTGCGCGCTTTCCACGGTCTGGGCCGCATTCGATAGACCGCGCGTGACTTCCAGCTGATTGTCGGTGGCGGCCAGCGAATTGAGCACGCTGCCCACCTGATGCCTCTCCAACTCCTGGCGGATGGACAAAATCCTTTCGGCCACATTCTGGCGAGCCAGGAAGGTCTGCACATCTGCGGCCCCGCGCGCAATGACGGCATTCAGACCATCGATGCGCTGCTGGTACATATCATGCCTCAGCTTCCGCTCCGAATGCCGCTGGGCCGAAATCATGGCCTGCAACGTGAAATTCGGATCAGAGCCTGCGTAAGTAAATGGGTGGCCCTCTGTTTCCGCTTGTAGCCGTGCAACCTCGGCTTCCCATGCAGAGACCTGCGAGGCCAATCCGCCGACATCCGCTGCTGTGAAAGTCGGATCGAGTTCGGCCAGAGTATCGCCTGCCTTCACCCGCTGACCCTCGCTGACGGCGATTGAGCGGACGATGGAGGTTTCAAGCGGTTGCACGACCAATGTCGGCATCTGAGAAACGACCTTGCCGCGGGCAGTCACCACTTTGTCGATCGGGATCAGCCACATCGCCGCCAGGGATGCCGCGATCATGCCGGAAATGATCCAGATGGGTCCGCGCGCTGTCCGCGGGACTGGAGCGGCGATAATCGCAGCCGACGGAGATTGAAATTCCAGGAGAGCCCGGCTGACGGTATCGTTTCTTCGAGCCGCGGCATTACCGGCTTTGGACAAACGGGGGAGCGACATGATGTTGCCCTTGGCTGTCATGATGGCGGCTCTGCTGAGACCAGAGCTGGCGATAGATCGCACAGCGCTCAAGAAGAAGATTATGAGGGGCGATGTCGACGGCTTTGCCCTTGTCGAGGACAAGGATCTGGTCGCAATCGATCAATGACGACAAGCGGTGAGAGACGATCACCATCGTCCGGCCGCTGGCGATGCGAAGCAGATTGGCGTTCAAGAGCGCCTCGCTTTCCGGATCGAGTGCGTTGGTGGCCTCGTCGAGGATAAGAATGCGCGGGTCGGTAATCAGCGCACGCGCGATCGCAAGCCGTTGCCTCTGTCCGCCCGAAAGGTTGGGCGAGCCTTCCTCGATCATGGTCTCATAGCCATTCGGCATCCGCTCGATGAATTCCTCGGCGCCCGCGAGACGCGCTGCATTCACAACGTCATCGAGCGTCAGTCCGGAGCGGCCTGCGATGATGTTGTCGCGGATCGAGCCGCGGAACAGGAAGTTCTCCTGCAGGACCACGCCGAAACTTTGCCGGAGATGGCGTAGATTGATCACCCGCACGTCGTTGCCGTCGATCTTTAGGGACCCGCTGTAATCCCGGTTGATGCCCTGAAGCAGACGCGTCAGCGTCGATTTGCCGGACCCGCTGCGCCCGACGATGCCCAGCATCGTACCGGCCGTCACCCCGAACGTGACTCGGTCGAGAGCGGGAAGCTTGGTGCCGCCATAGGTAAAACTGACGTCTTCGAACGAGATGGCACCGGCGAAACGGGGGCGCAATCCGCCGGATACCGCATCCGTCTCCGGCGGGCGGTTCAATACGGACGCGGCCTCGACGATTGCCAGGGAAACGCCTTCGTAATCCTCGACGAGGCGCGCCAGTCCCACGAGCGGTTGCGCTACACGCATGCTGAGCATCATGAATGCGAACAGGGCGCCGACCGCGTAACCTGTATTATCGTCGAGCGCCATGTAGGCCCCCACCAGCACGAGACCGATAGACATGAAGCGCTCGATCGGGGTGATGACCGTTTGCGGCCAATTTGCCAGCTTGCCAAAGGCAAGGCGCGACGAGCCGACATCGGCCACCCGCTCATCCCATAAGGCATTCCGCTGCGGCTCCAAGGCAAGAGACTTTATCGTCTTGATGCCGAAGATCGTTTCGCCGAGCGCCGAGGCCTTTTCGGTCTCGGCGAAAATCACGTCGGCGAAACTGCGTCGCAGCGGGCGTAGAAAGGCCAGGATAACGAGCATGATCAAGGCGGTACAGGCCAGAACCATCCCGGCGAGAATCGGGTTGAGAAAGAAAAGAAAAGGCAACAGCACGACCAGTGTCATGAGATCGAGAAACGTCGTCAGCAGCTTGCCCGTCAGGAATTCGCGGACTTTGTAGACTTGCGCGACCTTATGCATGGTCTCGCCCGCCGGGTGCCGCTCGAAATAATCGAGCGGCAGTCGCAGCAATCGATTGAAGACGTGCAGGTTCAGCTTGGCGTCGAGACGCGTTCCTACGATCAGCACGATCAACCGGCGGGCATGCCCCAGAAGTGTTTCGAAGATGCTTGCGGCGGCGAGAAGCGTGCCAAGGAGGACCAGGGTCGAGTAGCTATGATGCGTCAATACCCTGTCCACGACTGTCATGACCAACAAGGGCGGAAAAATCGTCAGAAAGCTCAACGTCAATGAGGCGAGCCCTATATCCTGGAGCAACCGCCTTTCTCTCAGGACCAGAGAGGCCAGCCAACCAAGAGTGAAGGGCGCCTCCGTCTCCGGCCGACCTCGTTTGCTCCGCAGCAACAGGGTTTCCCCTGACCAGACCTGTTCCAGTCGCAGCTCGTCTACGGCGATGCCGCCGTCACCCAGCGCAGAACCAGGATTCTTGACGAGGATCAGATTGTGCTCCAGGTCAACCTCGGTCATCAGTCCGGCGCCGCCATCCTTGAACAGCAGGACCACCGGCCCTGTTTCCCGAAGATGCATCAGGTCTCCCCAGCGCAGCCGCACTGCCCTTGCCCACAGACCGGAATTTTGCAGCCATGTGGAGAGTGTGGCGGCCGAAGGCACGCACCCCTCCGCGCCACGTGCATATTCGCGCGGATCCAATTCTCTCCCGTGGAACCGTGCCGCAGCCATCACTGCGCGAAGGCGGGGATGAACTCCGTCAGTGATCGAACGAATGTGGCCGCTGGGTGCAGCGGCCACGGATTCGGGCTCAGCTGCCGAGGCTGAGCGTGCAGGCTGAGAAGCTTGGCCTCCCGCGTTCGAAAGCGGTCTTTCGAAGAACGCCACCAACGATACTCCTCAGGCGATTGACCTCGCAAAGCTCAGGCATGCAGCGTGTGCGAACTGGGCATCGACACCGTTGCCGTATGACTGGGATCGTTGATTGCGCCCAGGTTGCCAAAGAGGCCATGCGCTTCGTTCTGCAGCCCGGCAGTAAAGTAGACTTTATGCGGATCACTGTTTTTGCCGGCATTCCCTGGAACGAGTACCCAAAGATCTCCGATCTTGATCGGCGCGCCGCTGGCCCCGCGCAGTTTTCCCAGGAAACTATCGGTCTTCGGATTGAAGACGTTGATTGTCCCATCACCGAAATTCCCGACCAACAAATCGTGCGAGAATTTTCCAAAGCCTGACGGTGCGAGAGCAACTCCCCAGGGAGAGTTGAGCGGCCCGTGAGATGCCACCCGATGCAGCAGACGTCCGCGGAGACTGAACTCATCGACGAAGCCGTGACCGGCACCAGCAACATCGTCGTGCTTCGCGCTATCCTGCAACGCGTATGTGACGAAGACGCGGTTATTCAAAACCTGCACGTTGAAGGGAGCGTAGCCTTTCGGGATATGTCGGTCCGTAAAGCTTCGCACGAGCTTGAAATTCTCGTTGAAGACATCGACCTTCCCACTCCGGAAATTAGCGGCATAAAGGAGCGCCCTATTACCGGTTTTGCTAATCGCAAGACCCTTGTAAACGGCCCCGGTACCGCCGTTGGAATTGTCGACGGCCAGAACGGAACTGCCGCTGTTCACGGTCGGGTTCCAGCCTGAAATCGTGCCATCTTCCGTCGCAAAGATGAAAATCGACGATGCCGTATTGCCGCCGCTCGAAATATTGAATCCGCTTCCTAAGCTGTTGAACACCTGCCCGGTCGGGCTTGCCGGCGAAGTCTGCCCTGGAGGTGTCGCTATCGTGATGGACGTATGCCCGGCAACTGTCACCGGGTTTCCCTTGCCGTCATAGATCGTCGCTAGGCCTGTACCGTTATCCGACACCCAGAACGGTCCGGTCCGGCTGAATGAAACACCCCAGGGATTGATGAGATTGTGGTCGATCACGGGTGCGGTAACAAAGCCATCCGAGACCAAATTCGTCTGTCTGAATGTAGTTGACTGTGCCAGACTGGTATTTGCGACCGATGTAACCATTGAAATTCTCCTCTGGTTGTAGCGGCGCTTTCCGCAGAGACGAGATGGCTAAGCTCAATCGCGATGATACCGTGAGTTTATGAGACGCGCGGCTGAGCCGTCAGCGGGATTCACATCGGGCCCACGATCGGAGCGCAATTGAACGGCACCTCATTCCAAAAAGCTGAGCACGAGATACACCATGTACAAAGTCTCAAAGCTTCGAGCCTAGATGCATGGCCAAGCGCTCAAGCTGTCCACGGAAAGTATCGCATCTATATGGCAAAACAGCGGATGTCGTTGCCTTATTCCGAATGCGATTGCCCAACACGTCGGCCCATTGAAAGGTCGAACGCTGTTCAGCTTGCTGGTACAGTTCAGTTTGGGAATCTGTGGCGAGAACCGCTATGCTTACGACGCGTTCCTTTTAATGAAACAGCGGCGGAAGCTTGCCGTCACGATCTGTAGCCACGAGCGAGGCCAATCCGAGGCAGTTACCTTAGAGCCGCCGAAAGAGCCGATAAGGTATTCACCCACCGGATAGCGTGCTCGACGCTCTCGGGCTCAAAGGCCACGGTGACGGCATTCAATCGGGTCGCGACAGGAATGACGGAAGCGAGATCGCATAGAGCTGGTGTATTCAGTTCAATCTCAAGCCTATAGGGACCCTGGATCCTGAAAGGCTGAACCGATTTGGCATTCCTGACAGCATCCTCAGCCTGCGTCCGAATGAGTGCACGGGCTTTCTCCGGAGCGGAATTGCGCGCTGCACGATGACCGACCGCATGCTTGACGACGGCATAGCGAGCGTCCGGAAAGAGAGCTTGCGTCTCGGCCTTCAACTGATCGTCACCGCTGAGCAAAATAACGGGTACGCCAAGGCTGCCGGCATAAGCACCGTAGAGGCCTGCTTCGCCCAATTCCTGCCGATTCAATCGGATGCGGCCGAATGCGAAACCGTTCGTCGTATGAGCCAGAATGCCCGAGGAACGCGCGCGAGCGTGGTAGCCCAGACAGATAGCGCCGGCGTGTTCTCGGGTGAGGCCCTCGAACATGTTGAGCGGCTTCGGCTTGCCGAGGATCAACTCCGCGCGGGGATCGAGTTCGTCGGGAAAAAGGTTTCGCATGTCGCCATGTGAATCGTTGACCAGAACCTCACTCGCACCGCCGGCGAAAGCGCCGTCGATGGCAGCATTCACCTCCTGAGTCATCAGGCGGCGGGCACGCTCATACTCGCCATTGCCCATGGTGCCCTGCTGCGGACTGACGACGCCGGCAACGCCCTCGATATCGGCAGAAATGTAGATCTTCATTGCAGCATCCAGACTTATGTCACGCGGGAACGACCGGCTCAGACCATCATTAAGAGCCATCGCACGGACCGTCATCAAGGAAATTGAAGGCCAGAACTGTCACGAAGATCGCCAAGTGAGGACATCGCTAGGACGACGCGTTTGGCGCGAAATCGGTTCTTGCTGAAAGGGCCTAATGCCCCCAGGTCCTTTCAAGGACCCTGATCCAATTGTCGCCACAGATCTTTCGCACGGCGATATCGTCATAACCCTTGCTTCTCAAGAGATTGACGAGTGAAGGCAAGCAACTCGCGTCCTTCAGGTCGTTGGGAACCGTCGTACCGTCGAAATCGGATCCCAACCCCACTCGGTCGAGCCCAATCCGGTCCACGAGATAGTCGATGTGGCGCACGAGTTCGTCCAACTTCGTGTCGGGATCCTTGCGGCCGTCCCCGCGAATGAACATGGTGCCGAAATTGACGCCGACGAAACCGTCGCTCTCCCGAATCGCGTCGAGCTGCCGATCGGTCAGATTGCGTGAATGAGGGGTGAGGGCATGCACATTCGAATGGCTCGCCACGAGGGGAGCGTTCGACATCGCGGCCACATCCCAGAAGCCCTGCTCATTGAGGTGAGACAGGTCGATCATGATCCGAAACTCGTTGCATGCCTGTACCAGTGCGCGCCCTTGCTCAGTCAGGCCAGGCCCGGTGTCCGGAGTGGACGGGAAGCGGAAAGGGACTCCATGCCCAAAAATATTCGAACGGCTCCAGACCGGGCCGATGGAGCGCAGCCCTGCCTGGTAAAGCACATCGAGCATCTTAAGGTCGGGGTCGATCATCTCGGCCCCCTCAATGTGAAGAACCGCAGCCAGAGCGCCGCTTGTCATGGCGGCACGGATGTCGCTGCAGCTCCGGCAAATTCGAAGCCCTCCCGCAGATACCCGTTCCACGCGCACCAGCAGCGAGATCAGCTCCAAGGTCGCGGCCTGTGCCTCCTCCAGCGAGGGAGTGAGGGCCTCCGTTTTTCCATCTGCGCCCGTAATGTTGCCAGAGGATGGAACGTACACCGCGAATAAGCCACCGGCAAAGCCGCCGGCCCGCGCCTTCGGCAGGTCCAAGTGGCCGGACGATCCTTCTTTGAGGAATTCGAGCTCAGCGGCCTTGCCGCCAGTCCGCCAGAGGCGAAGCAGCACATCGTTATGTCCGTCGAAGACCGGGATCAGGGCATCGGTTGTCATGGGCTCACAGCAAAAGGGTTTGAGGCGGGGCGTCTCGAGACAAGCAGCTGTAGGGTTGGGGGCGCAATCCGGCTAATTCAAAATCCGACGGAAGTAATGAAACTTTTGCATAAGGATCATGCCACCCAATGCATAACATGCATAAGGAATGCCATTTTCCGAATTTGTCAGGCAAATCCTGCGCCGTGTACGTTGGCGGTGCCAGCAGCCGAGTTTTGGAATATTGGGACGAGGTCGAGACTATCAGGCTCGCGACCGGATATTTATCCCAAAACGCGATATTGCTTGCAGAAAACGAAAGCGAAAAGGGATATACATTCTGAAAGAATGTTTTCTCTTACATGAACAATGGCCGATCCAGGCCAGATCTTCCTTAGATGAGGTGATACGGGATGCTTAATCGGCGCACATTTCTCGCAAGCTCCGCGGCTGCGTCATTTTTCAGCTATACGGGCTTGTCGGCAGCCTTTGCGGACACACCCAAAGACATCCTGGTCGTCGCGCAGCAGCTCGACAACATGACGAGCCTCGATCCGCATGAAGGTTTCGAAGCTGTCGGCAGCGAAATCAGCAGCAATATCTATCAAAAGCTGGTGAAGCCCAACCTGGACAAGCCCTCCGAGATCGTCGGCGATCTGGCCGAGTCCTGGGAAGCCGGCCCCGATGGGAAGACCTTCACGTTCCGGCTGCGCAAGGACGCGAAATTCGCCAGCGGCTCGCCCGTGACCGCCGAGGACGTCGCGTTCTCGCTGCAGCGCCCTGTCATCATGAACAAGAGCCCGGCCTTCATCATCAACCAGTTCGGCTTCACCAAGGACAACGTGGCGGAGCGGATCAAGGCCGCCGACGCACATACCCTGGTTCTGACCACCGCCGAACCCACCGCGTCTTCCTTCCTGCTCTATTGCCTCTCGGCCAACGTCGCGAGCGTGATCGAGAAGAAGGCTGTGATGGAGAAGGTTCAGGGCGACGATCTCGGCAATGGCTGGCTGCGCCAGAACAGCGCCGGATCAGGCGAGTGGACGCTGCGCGCATGGAAACCGAGCGAGAGCGTGATGCTCGACGCCAATCCCAACCGCCAGACGAAGGGCAACATCAAGCGCATCATCCTGCGCCATATCGTCGATCCGTCGGCGCAGCTCCTCATGTTGCAGAAGGGCGACGCGGACGTGGCCCGGAACCTGACGACCGAACAGCTCCGTACGCTTCAGGGCGACGCCAACTACAACCTCGTCCGCAAGGGCGTGGCGTCTCTGATGGTCATCTCGATGAACCAGAAGAACCCTATCTTGGCGAAGCCGCAGGTCCAGCAGGCGATCAAGTGGGCGCTCGACTATCAGGGCATCCAGAAGAACATCATTCCCCTGACCCACGTGGTGCATCAGAGCTTCCTGCCTGAAGGCTTTCCCGGCGCGATCACCGACACGCCGTACAAAAAGGATACGGCGAAGGCCAAGGCACTCATGGCCGAAGCGGGTCATGCGGACGGCTTCGAGATCTCGATGGATCACTATTCCGCTCAGCCCTATCCGGATATCGCCCAGACCATTCAGGCGAGCCTCGCGGAAATCGGCATCAAGGTGAAGCTGCTCTCGTCCGAAAACCGCCAGGTTCTCACGAAGATGCGCGCCCGCCAGCATGAGCTCATCCTCACCGCCTGGGGCTCGGACTATTTCGACCCGAACACCAACTCCGAACAGTTCTGCGTCAACACCGACAACGGCGAAGAAGCGCGTAATCGTACGCTCGCCTGGCGCTCGTCGTGGCAGAACAAGGAGTTCGGGGAGCGGTCCGAAGCGGCTCTTAAGGAACGCGACCCGGCCAAGCGCATCGCTCTCTATGAGCAGATTCAGCGCGACCACATGGCCAACAGCCCGTTCGCCCTGATGTTCCAGGCGGTCACGACGGCGGCCTGCCGCAAGAACGTCTCGGGCGTTCGCCTGGGCACGCTGTCCGACACGCATTCCTACTTGGGAGCAAGCAAGGCGTGACGAAACGACTCAACGCGCTGGCGGGACTTCTCGCCAGCGTCGGCCTTACGCTGCTGGGGCTTGTGATCATCACCTTCCTGATCGGGCGCGTCATGCCCATTGACCCGATTATCGCCGCGGTCGGTGACAATGCGCCTCAGGAAGTGGTCGAACGGGCCCGTCTGGAGATGGGCCTGGATCAGCCGATCCTGCTGCAATTCTTCCACTACGTGGTGCAATTGCTGCACGGCGATCTGGGTCGCTCCATCCTGACGAAAAATCCGGTCATCAGCGATATCGCCCGGTATTTTCCAGCGACGCTGGAGCTTGCCACTGCGGCGGTCATTGTTGCCGCCATCATCGGCATTCCTCTCGGCGTATGGGCCGCCGTGCGGCAGGGCACTTGGATCGATCAGACGATCCGCGTGGTCTGTCTCGCAGGGCACTCCGTGCCGGTCTTCGTCCTGGCGCTTATCAGCCTGCTCGTCTTCTACGCGGCTCTCGGAATTGCGCCGGGGCCAGGGCGGCAGGATATCGTATTCCAGGACATGGTGCCCCACGTGACTGGTCTCCTGACCGTCGATTCTCTCATCGCCGGCGATTGGGACGCGTTCTGGGATGCACTGGCGCATATGGTACAGCCGGTCTGCATCCTGGCCTATTTCAGCATGGCTTACATTACGCGCATGACCCGTGCGTTCATGCTCGATGCGCTGCGCGGTGAATACGTCATCACCGCTCGCGCCAAGGGCCTGTCGTCCATGAGCGTGATCTGGGTGCACGCTTTCCCGAATGTGGGCGTGCAACTCGTCACGGTGCTGGCGCTGACCTATGCGGGCCTGCTCGAAGGCGCGGTCGTCACCGAGACCGTCTTCAGCTGGCCGGGTCTTGGCCAGTATCTCACCGTCTCCCTCATGAATGCCGACATGAACCCCGTCATGGGTGCGACCCTTCTGGTCGGCCTTGTCTATGTCGGCCTCAACCTTCTCGCCGATGCCGTCTATCGGCAACTGGATCCGCGCGTACGATGAATGCAGCTTTTTCCCAAGCGTGGTTGCTGGACGAAACACCAGCGTCACGATCTCAGGCGGCCTGGGGGCGGCGTTACCGCGCCTGGCTCGATCTTCGCTCCAATCCGCTCGCGATGATCGGCCTTGTGATCGTCGTATCATTCGTCATCCTGTCGCTCGCGGCCCCGCTTCTCGCAACGCACGATCCCGGTGTGCAGGATCTGACAAACCGTCTGGCGAAACCCTCGGCTGCGCACTGGCTCGGCACCGATGAACTCGGTCGCGACATCTATTCGCGCATTCTCTATGGCGGGCGGGTGACACTCGGCATGGTGATTGCGGTGGTGCTTCTCGTAGCACCCCTCGGGCTCGCAGTGGGCTGTATCGCCGGATATGCCGGTGGTGCCGTCGATCGCATCCTGATGCGCGTGACGGACGTGTTTCTCGCTTTCCCGCGCCTGATCCTGGCGCTGGCCTTCGTCGCGGCGCTGAAGCCCGGCGTCGAGAGCGCGGTTCTCGCCATCGCATTAACCGCTTGGCCGCCTTATGCGCGCCTTGCCCGCGCTGAGACCATGACGGTACGCAACAGCGACTTCATCGCCGCCTGCCGTCTCACGGGAGCACCTGCCGGGCGCATCGTGCTGCGCCACATCGCGCCGCTCTGCGTGCCGAGCCTGATCGTTCGCATCACGCTCGACATGAGCTCGATCATCATCACGGCGGCGAGCCTCGGCTTCCTGGGCATGGGTGCGCAGCCGCCGTCGCCCGAATGGGGCGCGATGATCGCGACCGCAAAGCGGTTCATCTTCGAGCAATGGTGGGTGCCGACCATTCCCGGTCTCGCCATTTTCATGGCTTCCCTTGCCTTCAACTTCCTGGGCGACGGCCTGCGTGACGTCCTCGATCCGAAGCAAAGCTGATGCTGGTCGATATCAATAATCTTCGCGTGTCTTTCGCGACCCGGACCGGAACCTTCGAGGCCGTGCGCGGCGTCTCATTCCAGATCGGAACCGAAAAGCTCGGCATCGTCGGTGAAAGCGGCTCGGGCAAGTCGCTCACCGCCCGCGCGCTGATGCGGCTTCTGCCGCAGAATGCGCGCATCGCCGCCGACCGGCTCACCTTCGACGGCATCGACATTCTGAAAGCCGATGAGCGTGCCATGCGTGGCATCCGGGGCAAGCGGGCCGGATTCATTCTCCAGGATCCGAAATATTCGCTCAATCCGGTCATGTCCATTGGGCGCCAAGTGGCGGAATCCTGGCGCCAGCATAAGGGTGGCAGCCGCAAGGAAGCATTGGAAGCAGCCGTCGACCTGCTCGATCAGGTGCGCATCCGCGACCCCCGCCGTGTCTGCGATCTCTACCCGCATGAAGTCTCCGGTGGCATGGGGCAGCGCGTCATGATCGCCATGATGCTCGCGCCCGATCCGGCGCTTCTTATTGCTGATGAGCCGACGAGCGCGCTCGACGCCACCGTTCAGGCAGAAATTCTGCGGCTGATGGAAGATCTGGTGTCGAAGCGCGGCATGGGCCTCATTCTGATCAGCCACGATCTACCGCTCGTCTCGCATTTCTGCGACCGCATCGCGGTCATGTATTCGGGTCGCGTGATGGAAGAGCTTTCCGCCGGCACTCTTGCCCAGGCGAAACATCCATACACGAAGGGGCTTCTCAACTGCCTTCCGTCTCTCACCCATCCGAAACCGCGTCTGCCGGTCCTGACCCGCGACGCAGCATGGGTTCAATCATGATCAAGGTTGAGCAGCTTCGCGTCCGCTTCGGTGACAACGAGGTGGTCAAAGGCGTGTCGCTTCATGTTCCGGCCGGCGGCAGCTTCGGCATCGTGGGCGAAAGCGGCTCGGGCAAATCCACCGTGCTTCGCGCGCTCTCTGGGCTCAACAATGCGTGGACCGGAAGCATCGCCATTGATGGCCAAAATGTCGGCCCGCGCCGCGACCGCGCCTTCTTTCAGAAGGTCCAGATGGTGTTTCAGGACCCCTATGGGTCCCTACATCCCCGTCAGACCATAGACCGCATCTTGAGCGAACCGCTTCTCGTGCATGGCATCGGTGACATCGAGCGCCGCATTAAGACTACGCTCGCCGAAGTCGCCCTGCCTTCAACCGTACGCTTCCGCTATCCGCACCAGCTCTCAGGCGGCCAGCGCCAACGGGTCGCCATCGCTCGTGCGCTCATCGCGGAACCGGAAATCCTGCTGCTCGACGAACCGACCAGTGCGCTTGACGTTTCGGTTCAGGCAGAAATCCTAAACCTTCTCGCCGACCTGCGCGAGCGGCGCCAGCTCACCTATATCCTCGTCAGCCACAATCTCGCGGTCGTCTCGCATCTCTGCCCGACGGTCGGCGTCATGCTCGGCGGACAGATGGTCGAAGTGATCAGTGCGGAAGATTTGCGCGCCGGCAAGACCAAGCATCCGCACACATCGGAACTGCGCGCACTGAGCGTAGATCTGGAAGAGCCTGCATGACGGCTCGCGATATGAGCTGCTGAAATAAGACCCGGCCTTTCCCGCCCATGGCGGCGAAGATCAAGGAGATGACGATGGACGCTGTCCCCTCCCCCCTGCATTGGTCCTCGGCGGCCGAGACGGCCACACGGATCACCGATGCCTGGAAGCGCGATGGCGATCCTGGCGGTGCTGTCGTCGTGTTCGACGAGAACGATATTCGCATCGAGGCCGCCGGCGGACTTGAAAGTCTTGCGACCGGTGTTCCGTTCTCTGCCGACAGTGTCGTGCGATATGCCTCGATTACCAAGCACATCCTCGCCGCCATGACCCTACGCCATGAGGACAAGATCGGGTTAGAGGATCCTCTCGCCGCACACTTGCCGGGCCTGCATGCGCCGATGGCGGATGTCACCGTCGGACGCGCGCTCGACATGACCGGCGGCTTGCCCGATGTGCGCGATACCCTGTCACTTCTCGGAATTTCCGTTCACACGGCGACCGAGGCCCAACCGATCCTCGACTTCCTTGATGGCCTCGCGGCGGTAAATTTTTCTGCCGGACATGAGATTTCCTACTCCAACACCGGTTATCGTCTCGTGGAAGCGGCCTTGAAGAACAAGGGTCTCCTCTTTGACGAGTTGGTGCAGGAGCATATTTCGCGCCCTCTCGGCATCGACATTCGCGCACCGGAATTGTGGTTCGATCCTATCCGCGGTCTCGTGCCCGGATACTGGAAATCGGAGCAGGGCTGGCAACTCGGCACGGCGGGCCTTCATCTCTCCGCTTCCGGCTCCCTCACCGGCAGTGCGCGTCATCTGGCAATCTGGCTGCAAACCGTCCTCGGGGATCGCGGCCCCGGAGCAGGCGTATTGAAGCGCCAATCCGCCCCGCGCACGCTCGCTGACGGCCGCGCTACGCAATACGGCCTCGGCCTCGCCTGGTCGCAGCTTGGCGATAACCGACTTGTCGGCCATGGCGGCTCGCATGCGGGCTACAAGGCTTACTTCCTGCTTGATCCGGAACGCCGCGCGGGCGTCGTCATCGTCTCCAATCGGGAGGATACCGCTCCATCAGGGCTCGCGCTTCAGGTCATGGCCGCCCTGCTCGGCGAAGACCTCCCCAGACGCAGCAACCGCATTCCGGATGGTCTCTATGCGACGGAGACCGGGCCGTTCTGGCTCGAAATGAAGGACGGCATTGCCACCTTCCTTGGCGCGGGCGAAACGCTCTATGAGGCGGAAGGCGGCTGGTCCGTGTCGCTTTCCGCCCATATGCCCATGCGCCTGCGCTGGACCGGCTCGGCCATCGAGGGCGAGATCGGCCATGCTGCGCGGTGCTTCCTTCCCGTGAAGACCGATGATTCCCTGTCACGCGTCCAGGGACATTGGACATGTCCGGCCTATCATTCAGCCTTCGAGATCAAAGGCGACCGGTTTGAGATCGGTGTCGGTCCGGCGCGGACGAGTGCGCCTTTGACCTCGCTCGGCAACAACCGCCTGCTGATGGACGGCAAGGATGGTCCATGGACCAAGCGTACCAGCCTCGTCTTCGACGGCGACAAGGTCGGGCTTTTCCTGAACCGCAGCCGCGTACTGGAATTCACGCGGGCGTAGCGCTCGCCAGCACCTCGCTTCTAAAGCTCGTGCAAGAAGCGTCACGCGGCCCTCCTCCCCCTTGTGGGGAGGAGTTGGAGGTGGGGGTATTGGTGCCAGCCTGGAACCAGCAAGGCGCCAGCACCCCCACCCTAGCCCTCCCCACAAGGGGGAGGGAACTCGAGTGGCGCGCTACCGCGCCGTAGCGCGCGCGAAGTCGATGTAGATTTCGCGCAGCCGCGTCGCGAGCGGTCCTGGCTTTCCGTCCGCCACCGCGACGCCATCGATGGTCACGACGGGCTGAAGGAATGCCGAAGCGCTGGTGATGAAGGCTTCCTTCGCGGCAAGAGCCTCGTCAAGGGAAAATGCCCGTTCTTCAACGCGGATCTGGCGCTCTTCCGCCAAAGCCATGAGTGCTTTGCGCGTGCACCCCGGAAGAATGGCGTTGGAGTTGGGCCGCGTGACGACTACGTCATCCTTCGTCACGATAAACACGGTCGAGGAACCACCCTCGGTGATCTTGCCGTCCTCGATCATCCAGGCCTCCTGGCAACCGGCCTCGGCGGCCGCCTGCTTGGCCAGCACCTGTGCCAGAAGCGCGACGCTCTTGATGTCGCGCCGTGCCCAGCGGATATCGGCTAACGTCTTTACGGCGATGCCCCGTTGCGCGGCCGGAGACGCAACAATGTTCTTTTCCTGCGTAAACATCACGAGGCTCGGCTTCACGCCTTTGGGGAAGACGAAATCCCGGTCCGCCGCTCCGCGCGTCACCTGAATATAGACCACGCCCTCGACGAGGCCGTTTCGCACGATGAGCTCCTTCTGGATCTCCTCGATGCGCTCACGGGTCTCAGGCATCGCCAATGCGATCTCCCCGACCGAGCGTTCGAGCCGCATCAGGTGCGACTCGTTGTCGATGAGCTTGCCGTCAAGCACCGCCGACACCTCATAGATACCGTCCGCGAAGAGAAAGCCGCGGTCGAGAATGGAGATGCGGGCCTCATCGAGGGGTAGGAAATCTCCATTGACATAGGCAGTGCGGGTCAAAATCTCATCTCCTCGGTTCTTGCGATGCACTCAAGGCTCGCGGGCTAAACTGCCGGGAATACTAAGGATTGGCGCTCCATCTGCCCAATTCGTATTGCGCACCAACCCATGCGGAGCCTGCATGCGAGACCATGGACAGCAAAAGGTTTTGACTTGAGTCGTGGGCAAATCCGTTCAAAACAATGTCCAGATCGCCAGCACCCGGAGCGCGGTATGGAAATCAAGTGGCTTGAGGACTTCATCAGCCTTGCAAACACCTTGAGTTTCTCGCGGTCGGCCGAGGAACGTCATGTCACGCAATCCGCCTTCAGCCGCCGGATCAAGCAACTGGAGACCTGGGTAGGGGTTCCCCTGGTCGACCGGGCCACGTTTCCCGCCCATCTCACCCAGGCTGGCCAAGACTTCCTTCCTGTCGCGCAGGAGGTCGTGAGCAACCTCTATCGGGCGCGCAACGATGTCCGCGGGAACCAGGGTATCAAGGCCAATACCCTCAGTTTTGCGGCGCTTCACACCTTGTCGATCACGTTCTTCCCGCGCTGGCTTCAAAGCATCGAGCCGCGTTTCGGAGCCCTTTCGACGCGCCTGAGCGCGGACAACAGCAGCATGGAAAGCTTTGTGAATTCGCTTACCGAAGGGGAAAGCGACTTCCTCCTCATCTACGCCCATCCAGCCGTACCGGTCATGATCGACGAGGCCCGTTTCGCCTATAAGACGCTAGGCCGGGAAAGCATCATTCCCGTTTCGGCGCCAGACCCCGAGGGCCGCCCTTTACATCGGATCGATGAAACCGGTCAGCCGGTCCGCTATCTTGCCTATGGCCCCGGCGCCTTTTTCGGACACGCCCTGACGAGCCTCTTCCAGCAGCGTCCGCTAGAGCGCATTCCAGTCTATGAGAACACCATGTCCGAAGGCCTGAAGGCGATGGCTGTCGCCGGCTGGGGCCTTGCCTGGATCCCCGAGAGCATCCTGGTGGACGACCTTGCCGCCGGCCGCGTCGTGCGAGCGGGAGCCCCATCCTGGGATCTGAGCGTCGACATTCGTCTCTACCGCTTTCTCGCAAACGAACGGCCGATCGTGAAACGCTTCTGGAGCGCCCTCGAGGCTTAAAGACCACAGCAATCATGCCACGGCGAAGCCGAGCGCCCGGTGGTGAATGGACGAAATGAGGATTCCGGTCCGGTCCTGCGAACACATCGCCGACGCCTCGTCGGTGAAGAAACGGCAAGACACACCTTGCGCATGAGGCCCGTCGTAATCCAGATCGCTCTCCCCGGCCGAACACCGTCATGCTCGCCCTGCCGGCGCGGCGCCGATCGGGCCATCAGCATCACCGATCCCGCAAGTCCCGATCCCGAATTTAGAACTTTGGGTCAAGGCGAAGAGCGTTGCTGCTGGCTTATGGCGCTCCGCCCAGAAAGGCTCTGTAGCGTCAAGGCTTTAACGTGACGGTACCCGCAGAATCCATCGATTCCAATTCACAATTCAATGCTCTACTCCTGAGCCCGCTATCGGAGAGGATAAAGATAGGCGGTAATGTCGCGCGCCTCCTGTTCCTGCAGACCCATGTTCGGCATCACATTGCCGGGGACGACCGCCTGCGGATTGCGCAGCCACAGGGTCATGTTGTCCAGCGTATTGCGAAGAATGCCGGCGACGAAGACACGACTGCCCATTTGATCGAGCGGCGGTCCCACGAGCCCGTTCGCGCCTGTGGTACCGGGGATGGTGTGACAGGACCCGCATCCGATTTCGGTGATCTCCTTCGCCCGTTTAAGATCTCCGCCGAAGCTTGCCGGCGTGATGCTGGAGGTGGATTGTTCGGCGGCCCGATCCTCGCAGCTGGACAGGAGCAGAACTCAGGACCGTGAGCCGGCGCAGATCTGTCGCGGAGCGCCGCTCGGCAGCGCGGAGCCAGATAACGAACAGAATTTCAATCGCGGCCATATAGACGAAACCGG
Source organism: Microvirga sp. 2TAF3 (assembly GCF_052114965.1). NCBI lineage: Bacteria > Pseudomonadati > Pseudomonadota > Alphaproteobacteria > Hyphomicrobiales > Methylobacteriaceae > Microvirga > Microvirga sp. 2TAF3. The sequence continues at coordinate 124,125 of NZ_JBFRFT010000008.1, forward strand.
CGGAAATCCACATGAACAGGCTTGCAAGATGCTGATCCTCCAGGAGCGTCAGCCTTCCAATGCGCAACGCACTCAGCGTGGATGGCGTAGAATGGCCGCGAGGTCAGGACCGTTAGCGCACCGGGCAATCCGCTGAGAACGGCTGCGGTCGCGACGAACAGCAGTGTTGCGCCATACGCCGCCCGGATGGCTCGATCACGATAGACCAGAATGCGAATGAACCGATGAAGAAGCAGAGATGCTCAAGGACGTGAACGGATTCGTGCTTCAACGCCCAGGCATAAGGCCGGGATAAGGCCGGGGCAAATGCCAGAACGCGAACAATCCGCAGTTCCAGATCCAGGCCGCGACAGGAGAGATCAGCACTCGGAAGATGCGGCTCAGGCGCCTGCCGACCCGTAACCGGGCCATCGATTTCCGCGCGCCGCATGAACTGCTTGACAAGCCGCGGACGTGCCTTTCGTCGTCAGACAAAATTCGCGACAGAACCGTAATCGCCTACTACGTCCAAGAGCGCCTCAACGGATTTTCCGCCGCCTCCGGTCGCAACCGTATCGCCCTGATTGTATCGATCTACCTGTGGACTTTCCATCCGCTGGCCGCGTTTGCTCGCCGACGGCTATGAACGCTGGGTATTCTACGGGCGATTGATAGCTGGGATGATACGGCTCCGGCGGCCTCGCGATCATCGGATTGGATCGGATGAGAACCGGATATGGCCTCGCGGGAGCATGATTCGGCAAAGCTCCCATGTCGACTGGCTTCTCGACGTCGTCGGAATCGAACGAGACGCCTGCGAACTCTCCCTTTCGCCAACGCAGCTGCGCACGGTGAACCCGAAGATCGTGCGCGCAGATGAAGAGATCGAATGTCTCGGGCAATGGCACGTGCTGCCTGATCTCGATCTTCGCACCTCCGGTCGAGAGATCCCGCACTACGCAGTGGATCATGGTCTCGGTATCGAACACGATTTTGGCCTGCTGCAACACGCGAAGACGTCTCGCGCTTCGCGTGTTGTCTCTCACGCTGCATGGAAGCCTGGGTTCGACCGGCGACATCTCAACACCAAAAAATGGTTAACGCATCGTTACCAAGACCATGCATCCGTTAATTCCTCAAGTCCCGAGACACAAAATCCTCCGAAAGTTTAGAGGTCAGTCGGACGGTCCGAGGTAGCCCTCCCCGTCTTGGGTGGACGAGTCGGAAGCCAACCGCGACGTCAGCCGCCACGGCCCAGCCTTAAAGGTCGCGGCTCCGGCTTGCGATGGTCGGTGGGATAGCTGAGCAGCTGGATGCGCCCGTACAGCGAACATCTCCTCGGCATGCGTGGGGCTGAGGAGAAGCGGGTCGATCTCAATCCTCCTCCTATGCCTCGATCCGGTTACTTCTCGGGCCACCTGAGCCTGCCGGCTCAAGTCACTGCGGCAACTCGTGCTTTCCCGGGAACAATCGCCAGTTGGGGATCGTTAAGGCCTGATCGGCACCACTCATGCCCAGCCGCATGCCATCGTCACTCGCGCCCGAGAATGGCGGCGCCCGCGTGCTTCCTGCAAGAGGTGAAGCCATGGCCGAAAGCTCCGGATTCCGGAATGGCGTCCCCGGTCGAGGATTCAGCCGCCGGAATTTTCTGCTGACCACAGCATCGACGGCAGCCGCGATGCCGCTCGGCGGCATCGGGGACGCCTCTGCCCAGACCGTGACGCCGGCTCCGCCGAAGAATCCTCGCCAGCCGGTCGACGTGACCCTTCGGATCAACAACCAGAACCATGTCCTGGCGCTCGATGCCCGGACCAGTCTGTTGGACGCACTCCGCGATCACATCGGCCTGACGGGCACCAAGAAGGGCTGCGACCATGGGCAATGCGGCGCCTGCACCGTGCTCGTGAACGGTCGGCGGGAGCTCTCCTGCATGACTTTCGCAGTGATGCAGGACGGATACGATATTACGACGATCGAGGGACTCGTGGGCCCGGGCGGCGAATTGCATCCGATGCAGCAGGCCTTCATCGACCACGACGCTTTCCAATGTGGCTATTGCACGCCGGGGCAAATCATGTCGGCGGTCGCCTGCGTAATGGAAGGCAATGCGGAAACGGACGCGGCCATCCGCGAGTACATGAGCGGCAATATCTGCCGTTGCGCCGCCTACCCAAATATCGTGGCAGCCATCAAGCAGGCGCGCGACCGCATGAAAGGGATCTGACAGATGCAGCCCTTTGCTTATCACCGTCCCGACGACGCCGGCAGCGCCATCGACGCCGCCCGGTCGAAGTCCGCGCAGAACGGTCCTCCGGCCCAGGCTCCCGGCCAGTTCATCTCCGGCGGCACGAACATGTCGGACTATATGAAGCTCAACGTGATGCAGCCGGAGGTCCTGGTCGACATCAACCGGCTTGCAGACCCGCGGTACAGGGAGATCCGAGCGGACGAGCGCGGCCTGCGTTTCGGCGCCCTGGTGCGGATGAGCCAAGCCGAGGACCACCCTGTCGTCAAAAGCCAGTATCCGGTGATCTACGACACGCTTCATCTTGCGGCCACCCGCCAGATCCGCAACATGGCGAGCCTCGGCGGCAATCCGCTCCAGCGCACCCGCTGCGAGTATTTTCGCGAGACGTCCTGGCCCTGCAACAAGCGCAATCCTGGTTCCGGTTGCTCGGCCATGAACGGCCTCAACCGTCAGCACGCCGTGCTGGGCACGAGCGAGCAGTGCATTGCGGCCTATCCCGGCGATTTCGCGCAGGCTCTGATAGCGCTCGACGCAACGGTCGAGATCATGGGGCCGAACGGTGCACGCACCATTGCCTTTTCCGAACTTCATCGGCTTCCGGCCGATACGCCGAACATCGAAACGGTGCTCGAACCCGGCGAATTGATCACCTTCATCGATGTTCCGGCCGGGCCATGGACCCGCCGGTCGCGTTACATCAAGGTTCGCGACCGCCAGTCGTACCAGTTCGCGCTCACGTCGGCAGCCGTGGCGATCGACCTCGACGGGAAAGCGGTGCGCGACGTGCGGATCGCCCTTGGCGGTGTGGCGACCGTTCCTTGGCGAGCCCGCGATGCCGAAGCCGTCCTCAAAGGCAAGGCGCTCGACGAGAGCACGGCGATGGAGGCGGCGAATGTCGCCTTTTCGACCGCGCAAACCCGCGAGCACAACGCCTTCAAAGTGCCGATCGGCAAGCAGACACTGGTCCGCGCATTGCTCGAAGCCAAGCTGATGGAGGCATGAGATGAGCGCCTCGGCCCCAGAGCCCAAACGGAACCAAGGCCAGCCTGTCCCGCGGATCGACGCCCGGCTCAAGGTCACCGGCGAAGCGCGCTATGCTGCCGATATCCCGCTGAACAACTTGGCCTACGGCGTGTTGGTGACAAGCGACATCGCCCGCGGTCGGGTGAACGAAATCCGGCTGGACGAAGCCCGGGCCGTGCCGGACGTGCTCGAGATTATCAGCTACGGGGATATCGACGGCATCCAGAGGCCGCAATTCGCGAATGCGAGCTGCACCTCGCTTGGGCCCCTGCATGAAACGACGATCCGGCACGATGGCCAGATCATGGCCCTCGTGATCGCCAATACTTTCGAAGCGGCACAGGAGGCAGCCTCGAAGGTCACAGCCGACTACCAGCCGGAACAGCCGAGCGCCTCGCTCGGATCCGCCGGCACCGAGACCATCCCGGCCAAAGGCAACACCGAGAGGGTGCAGGACGACCCGGCGGTCAGGGACTTCGCTGCAGCGTTCGAAGCCGCGCCCGTGAAACTGGATGCTGCATATACGACGCCAACGCAGCATCACAATCCAATCGAGTTGTTCTCGACGACCGCGCTCTGGACCGGCGATCAGCTCACCGTGTACGAGCCGTCGCAGAATGTCTACGGCTTCAGGGCTGAGATCGCTCGTCAGCTTCAAATGGACCCTGCCAAGGTGCGCGTGGTCAGTCCCTATATCGGTGGCGCCTTTGGCTCGAAGGGACCGATGACGCCGCGCACGGCCATCGTAGCGCTTGCCGCCCGCCGTCTGAACAGGCCCGTGCGCTGTGTCGTCACCCGCATGCAGGGCTTCACGACCGCAACCTACCGGGCGCCGACCCGACACCGGATTCGCATGGGCACAACTCCGGACGGGAGAATTACGGCTTTCAGCCACGAGGGCTGGGAGCTGACCTCGCGGGTCGACAATTACGTGGTCGGCGGAACATCGACGACCACACGCCTCTATGGCTACGGTTCCGTCTACAGCCGGGTGAACCTCGTCAAGGCCGACCGGCAGACGCCGGGCTATATGCGGTCGCCGCCTGAATTTCCGTATGTGTTCGCTCTTGAGACCGCGATGGACGAACTTGCGGAAAGACTCGGCATGGATCCGGTGGAGCTTCGCCGCGTGAACGACACGATGACTGAGCCCATAGGGGGCAAGCCCTATACCAGCCGTTCGCTGATGCAGTGCTTCGATCAGGCGGCCGAGGCCTTCAACTGGGCGGCACGAAATCCCAAGCCCGGTTCGATGCGGGACGGCGAATGGCTCATCGGCCTTGGCTGTGCCACCGCCGCCTACCCGACCAATGTCGGGGCAGCGACCGCGCGTGTGCGCCTGACCGCGAATGGCAAGGTGCTGGTGCAAAGCGCGTCGCACGAGATCGGCACGGGCATCCGCACGGTGGCGGCCCAGATGGCAGCAGAGCAGCTTGGGGTCCCCGTCGACGCGGTCGAGGTGATGATGGGCGATACCGATCTGCCTCCGGCGCCGGTTTCGGGCGGCTCGAACAGCACGGCGAGCGTCTGCTCCGCTGTCCTGACGGCTTGCCGGCAAATCCGTGCGCGACTGTCCCAGGCAAGTGTCGGTTCCCACGGCGGCCCGCTCGCCGGCAAGGACCCGGGCGATCTCGACATCAGGGACGGCATGATCGTCGCGAACGACGGAGCTTCGCAGAAGCTGCAGGAAATTTTCAGGGCGCTCGGCGCTGGCGTCGTGGAAGAATACGCAGAGTTCATTCCCGAGGGCGCGCCGCAGGATGCCGTGCAAAAACTTTACGCCGGCGCGAGCACGCTGATCAATGGCTCCAGGCGCAGCAAGGTGCAATACGCCCTTGGAGCCGAATTCGTCGAGGTGCGCATCAACGTTCGCACACGCGAGATCCGGGTGCCCCGCCTTGTCGGCGCCTTTGCTGCCGGACGCATCATGAATACGCGCACGGCTCGCAGCCAGCTCTTGGGCGGCCTGATCTGGGGCATGAGCTCGGCGCTTCTGGAGGAGACGGGGGTCGACGAGCGCACCGCGCGCTATGTGAACCGCGACTTGGCGGAATATTACGTGCCCGTGAACGCCGACATTCAGGAGGTCGAGGTCATCCTTGTCCCCGAGGTAGACCACGAGGTCAACCCGGCTGGCGTCAAAGGCCTGGGTGAACTTGGCAACGTGGGCACCGCGGCCGCAATCGTGAACGCTATCTATCACGCGACCGGCAAGCGGATTCGCGACCTGCCGGTCCGGCTCGAAAACCTGATAGTCTAATCAATGCTGACAGAACAATGCGGGATAGGGTTCCGAGCACCTGTGCGGCGAACCGATCAGCGAGCGATAATATGCATTGCCAGCATCCCTCGGCAAACGGTTTTATATCCTTGCGGCCCAACGCTTGCCGAGCCTCCAACAACCCTTTTGGCTCCGATCCGGGCTTGCGACGTGGCAAGCAATCTCGACTTGGCTGCCGGAAGGATGGGCCGAGGGCGGAGCTGGCTTTTCTGTCCACGCGCTGAACGGCGAAGCCGGGACTGCCTCCTTCAGGCCGTGATTATCGGTTTTGATATGGTCAGGAGCTTCCTCGTGCCGCTTGCCCGCTCCATGCCTTTCAGACGCTGCGGACCCCGGTCGAGCTGACGACGCTCCTGTTTATGACGGCGTGAGCACGAATCTGTTCACAAAACAGACTCAGCAGGAGTGTTCAATGACCCTTTTTGGTAACCGTGAGCAAGCGTTTGAGCAGATGTTCGTGCATGATGAAGAGGCGCGCTTCAGAGCTCTCGCAAGGCGCAACAAGCTGCTTGGAGAATGGGCGGCCAAGCAACTCAGGCTCACGGGCGCGCAAGCCGATGCTTATGTGGAGGAAACCAGCAGGAGCGTAGTGGCAGCTGTTGTCGATGAGAGGCTCGTCAAACAGATTCACGCCGACTTCGAGGCACGCGGCATTGGCCAGTCCGAGGACCAGATCCGGGAGAAGATGTCTGAACTGATGGCGGCGGCAATCGCTCAGGTTAAGTCAAAACCCTGGTAAAAGGCCGTCGTGCGTCCAACGTCGTCGATATCGACCAGTTTGCCGATAGGCGCCCGCTCCAGCCCAGACTGTTCAGCACCTCGGAACAGTTTGTGACATCCTATCCGACGACGGCGCGTTCCGGCCATTATCGACGCTCCGTATTGTCACCATCGAGACAATGGCGAGAGCGACAGACGAGGACCCTTTGACGCGTAATACCGGGTCGGGACCGCTCCTTCACGGCTCGGCAATTTCCTGCTAATCTGCACCTTGGATGAGCAAGCGCGACGCGTCGGTTGGGAGGCGGTCATGGCTAGCCCCATGGAGCAGTTTGTCATTACTCCGATCATTCCGTTGGGAAGGGTTGGAAATGTTGAGCTTGCAGTTACCAACTCTGCTCTGTTCATGGTCGGCGCCGTGGTGTTTATCGTGGGCGGCCTGCTTCTCGCCACTCGCAAGCGCGCCATCGTTCCTAGCCGCGCTCAATCGATTGCCGAGGTGCTGCACGAATTTGTGGCCGACACTCTGAAGAATACAACGGGACAGGAGGGACTGAAGTTCTTTCCCTTCGTATTCTCGCTCTTTTTGTTCGTGCTAACGCTCAACCTGTTCGGAATGATCCCAGGCTTCTTTACCGTCACCAGCCAGATCGTTGTCACCTTCGCCCTGGCCGCACTGGTGATCGTAACCGTGATTGCGTATGGGACTGTCACTCACGGGATGCATTTCCTGAGACTCTTCGCCCCCTCCGGAGTACCTATTTGGCTTCTTCCGATCATCGTCGTTATTGAGATCATCTCGTTTCTTGCGCGACCTATCTCGTTAAGCCTGCGTCTCTTTGCCAACATGCTCGGAGGCCACATTGCCTTGAAGATCTTCGGCGGTTTCGTGGTTTCTCTTGGCGCAGCAGGCTTTGGCTATGCCTTGCTGGCGCCGCTACCATTGGTGATGGCGGTCGCGCTCACCGCGTTCGAGCTTTTCGTCGCAACTTTGCAAGCTTACGTCTTCACGGTCCTGACCTGCATCTACCTGAACGATGCGCTGCATCCCGGTCATTGATCCAGCTACGGCATCAGCAGTTTCGGGCGCAACTGGCTTCAGCTAGCACAGGCTTGATCCCGCTCCCGCCAGGGCCTTCCTGCTCATCACTCGGCAGGATGCTCGGACGTGCCAGGAACAGACGGCGGAGCCGCCGCATCGGCCTGCGGCATCGGCTTCTCCGAACGGCCGGTCCGCTTTACCTTTTCACGCAGCGCCTGGAACGTCACATAGAGCGGCGGAATGACGAAGATCCCGACGAATGAGGCGAGGATCATGCCGCCGAAGACAGGTGTTCCGACATTGCGCCGGGCGAGTTCGGAGGCACCTGTCGCGACAACAAGCGGAAACAGGCCGAGGATGAAGGCCAGCGATGTCATCATGACGGGGCGGAAGCGCAGTCGCGCCCCTTCCGTGGCTGCCTTCAGCAAGGGAACGCCCCTCTCCCGCTGCTCCTTCGCGAATTCGACGATCAGAATACCGTTCTTCGCCGCTAGTCCGATCAGCACGATCATCCCGATCTGTCCGTAGAGATCGAGGGTGAGGTGTGCGATCACGATGCCTGCGAATGCCCCAAAAACGCCGATTGTCACAGACAGCAAGACCGGGATTGGTATGGTCCAGCTCTCATACAGCGCCACAAGGAACAGGAATGCGAAGAGCACGGCGAAGCCGAGGATCATCGCGGTCTTGCCCTCGGCGCGCTTTTCCTGGAAAGCGGTATCTGTCCACTCGCCGGCGAAGCCCGGCGGAAGTGTGCGCGCTGCCACCCGCTCCATCGCCGCCAGTGCCTGCCCGGACGAGACTCCCTCCGCAGGACTTCCCTGGACCGTGACGGCTCGGCGGTTGTTGTAGCGGATCAGGGAAGGCGGTCCGACGATGACCCGGACCTCCAGGAGGCTTCTCAAGGGAACCATCTTCCCTTCGGCATTGCGCACGTTGATGCGATAGATGTCCTCGACGCTCGCCCGATCGACGGCTTCGGCCTGGACCTGAACCTGCCACGTGCGGCCGAACAGGTTCATGTCGTTGACGTAATATCCCCCGAGCGCTGCCTCCAGGGCTTGGAAGACACTGTTCAGCGGGACGCCGAGGATCTGGACTTTGTTCCGGTCGATATCGAGGAAAATGGAGGGGCTCGTGGCCGAGAATGTACTGAACACGCGGGCCAATTGTGGCTCCTGGTTCGCGGCCACGGTCAAGCCGCGCAGAACCTGCGCCAGGACCTTTGGGTCGCCCCCGCGCAGATCCTGCAAAACATAGGTAAAGCCGCCGCCCGTGCCGAGGCCGATGATCGGCGGTGGCGCCAAAGGCACGACAGTTCCGCCCGGAACCTGACGAAGTTTCGGGCCGAGGCGTGCGATCACCTCGGATGCGCCGAGCGAGCGATCCTGGCGCTCCTCGAACGGTTTCAATGTGACGACAATGAAGGCCGCGTTCGGCTGCGAGTAGTTGTCGATGAAGTTCAGTCCGATCGCCGAAGTGAAGTCGGCCACGGCCCCCTCGTCGCGTAGGACGCTTTCGGCGCGCTGGATCACTTCCGATGTCCGCGCGACGGACGCGCCATCCGGCAATTGCACTATCACGAAAAAGGCACCCTGATCGTCTTCCGGCAGGAACCCGGTAGGCGTGATCCGCGAGAGGACGAAGACACCGAATCCCGCGGCTGCGACCAGCACCAACCCAATGACCGAGATGCGGACAAGTCGGCTGACGGCGGTTCCGTAGGCGTCACGCGCCCGGTCGATAAAGCGCATCACCAATCCGATCACGCCTCGACGCGGTCCATGGTGGGGCCGCAGCAACACGCCACAGAGGGCTGGCGACAGCGTCAACGCGTTGATCGCCGAGAGAAACATACTGACCGCGACGGTCACCGCGAACTGGCGGAACAACTCGCCGGAGATGCCGGGAATGAAAGCCACGGGGACAAAAACCGAGAGCAGCACCAGCGTAATGGCGATGATCGGCGCGGTAATCTCCCGCATGGCCCGTTTGGTCGCGTCCGCGGGCGAGAGTTCGGGATGCTCCTCCATCACCCGCTCGACATTTTCGACCACCACGATGGCGTCGTCCACCACGATGCCGATGGAAAGCACGATCGCAAGGAGCGAAACCGAATTGGCGGAATAGCCGACGGCCTTCAGCACGATGAATGTGCCGATCAGGCTCACGGGGACGGCAAAAGTCGGGATCAAGGTCGCCCTAACGCTGCCGAGGAACAGAAAGACTACGAGCACGACGAGGATGAAAGCCTCGATCAAGGTCTTTCTGACTTCGTGGATCGTGTCGGTGACAAAGACCGTCGGATCGTAGGTGACTTTCCATGTCAGATCTTCCGGGAAACTCTTCGCCAGCTCCGAAATTTGGGCTTTCACCGCGTTCAGCGTTGTAATCGCATTGGCGCCAGGGGACTGGAAGATCGCCATCACGGCCGCCGGACCACCATTGAACCGGGTTTCTCGGTCGAGATTGGCTGCGCCCAGCTCCAGGCGCGCGACATCGCGGAGCTGAAGGACGGATCCGTCGGGATTGGTACGCAAAACGATTTTCTCAAAATCCTCGACGGAGCTGAGCCGCCCTTTCGTTTGAATGTTCAGCTGAAGCTGCTGGTCGTCCGAGATAGGGCGCGCACCTATGCGCCCGACGGCGGCCTGCACGTTCTGTGCCCGGATCGCGTTGATGATATCGCCCGTCGTCAGGCCAAGGCCGGTCAATCGGTCAAGCCGGACCCACGCACGCATGGCGTAGTCCTGAGGGCCCCATAGCAGAGCATCGCCGACACCATGTGTGCTCTTGATCTGGTCGAGAATGTTGATCGTGGCGTAGTTCGAAATGAACAGCGGGTCATGGGTATGTTTGGGCGAGTAGAGGGCGACGACGCCCAATAGCGCCGATGACTTCTTTTTTACCGTGACGCCCTGGCGCTGAACATCCTGGGGCAGCTTGGAGAGTGCGACCTGAACCCGGTTGTTGACATTGACGGCATTGATGTCCGGATCCGTGCCCAGTTCGAACGAGGCAGTCAGCGTATAGCTGCCATCGTTGCCGCTCACGCTTTTCATGTAGATCATCTTGTCGACACCGACGACCTGCGACTCGATCGGCTGGGCGATGGTCGCGTCCACGACATCGGCAGAGGCACCGGGATAGTTCGTGGAGACGGAGACCTGGGGCGGGACGATATCGGGATATTGTGCGATCGGGATGGTCCAGAGCGCCAGGGCACCGGCGATCGTCGTGACGATGGCGATGACGATCGCCAGTCGGGGTCGGTCGACAAAGATTGAGGACAGCATCGGCTTACATTCCGTTCAGGGTCCGGGACACCGGATTTGCCCGCACGGGTATCCCGGAGCGCACACTCTGAAGGCCGTCGACGATGACCTGATCACCTGCCGACAAGCCCTCCTCGATGATCGCCCCGGGGCCGATCTCGCCGCCGAGCTTGACGCGCCGGATCGCGGCCTTGCCGTCCTCGACGACGAAGACGTAGACGCCCGCCTGATCGGCGATCAACGCCGCTTGCGGGATCACGATCTTCTCTTGCGGAGTGCCGGCTTCCAAAATAACACGCACGAGCTGGCCGTCGATAAGAGCACTTCTCGGGTTTGGCATGGTGGCGCGAGCCATTACTGTGTCGGTTGTGCGATCGACCGTCACATCAAGGAAGTTGATGCGTCCCACCTGATCATATGTCGCTCCGTCGGAGAAACGTATCTGAACGTTGATGCTCTTCGGGTCGGTCCGGCTTCCGGTTTCCGCCTGCCTCAAAAATTCGCGCTGGCTCACAGGGAAGGTGACATACATCGGATCCTGGCTGACGATCGTGGCCAACACGCCGCTGTCAGGTCCGACGACATTGCCCTTCGTCACACTGGAACGACCGATCCGCCCGGTGATCGGCGCCACGATATTTGTATAACCGAGATTGATCTGGGCGGTCCGCAGATTGGCCTCGTCGGCGAGAACTGCCCCCTTGGCCTGCTGTTCCATGGCCCGTGCCTGGTCGCGGGCCACAGCCGTGCCGGCGTTCTTTGACAACAGGTCCTCGGCCCGCTGCAACTGTATGACAGCGAGGGTATAGGCCGCCTTGCTGCGTTCGAGCGCGCCCTGCGCCTGCTGGACATCGGCCTCGAAAAGCCCCTGTTCGATCCGATAAAGCGGAGCGCCTTCCTTGACAACGTCGCCTTCCTTGAAGAGGACGTCCTCAAGATAGCCTTTGACACGTGCCCTGATTTCAACGCGGTCAGGCGCCTCGATGCGGCCAACGAACTCCATGTTTCTTGAGACAGGCTTCCGTTCGGCATTGACCGTGCCGACAGGAACGGCAGAGGGAGCCCCCTCTTGTGCAAAGGCGGGAAAGACGAGCCCGAACCATACCAACGCCCAGATGGCAGTATGCATGAGAGCCTCCATTGTCCGGAGCGTCAGGCATGGAATCAGGCGACCGGCCTTGGCTGGCAGAAGTCGTCAACGTTTCAGTCTACAGGGCGCCAGACATCCTGCTTGATCAACGGGGACAATCCCTTGACATTATGTGACGCCAGCACCGTCCCGAGTGGAAGACGCGAGCGAACCTGCCAGCCTCGAAACGACCAATGGCAACTGCATCGGAATTTCAAAATGGCAAGAAATGCCCATCGGCAAATTGCGTTTGGTCAATGTGATCGACAGCGATTTTGCGCCAAACATTCATTTCCCATATGCGATTTTTATTCTTGATGGCAGCACGCTAAGGAAGGTCAGGCTCCTGCGATGTCATTCTGGGATGGAGCTGTTCATGTTGTCGTGGAAGCATCAAGGGCATCGTGACACTGAGTAAGCGAGGCGGTTCAAGGTTACCGTCTGACAGGCCTCGGCACGAAAATGTGGAGCCTGCGCCTCGCGTCTATAAGTGGGATGCAGCAGGTGGACCCATTGATGTGACGGTACCGGCCTCGCTCCTCACCACTATCTTGTCGGCAATGCTTATCATCGTCTCCCGCCCACCTCATCAATGTGCTCCAGCAAGTCGGCGGGGTCTTGATACACCCGGTAGGCGCTCGCACGAACGAGTTCATCCTCGCCGTACCCTCCCGAGAGCAGGCCGACACCGAGCGCCCCGGCGCGACGCGCAGCCAGCATGTCCCAGATGCTGTCACCCACCACGCAGGCGCTTTCGATGGGATGGCCTAGAGCATCGGCCGCCGCGAGGAAAAGGTCCGGGTCGGGCTTGGCGTATTTGACCTTATCGCGGGTAATGACCGGCACCGTCTCAGGATCAACGCCAAGGTTCCGCAGCACGGGCCCCGCGGTTTCCATGCGCCCGCTGGTCGCAATCGCCCATGGCAGACCGACTTCCGTGAGGTAGGCGAGAAGAGCGCGGGCACCCGGCAGTGGACGGATCCGGCTGGCGCGCTTGTTGTAGGCCTCGGCATGGAGCCGGCGCAGCCGCTCGATCCGCTGCGGCTCGATCGCGAGGCCGGTCTCGCGCAAGAGCATGTTGGTGAACAGGCCGCCCGACATGCCGATCTTGCGGTGTATGCGCCAGACCGAGAGCTCGATCCCCTCCGCCTCCAGAGCTTCGTGCCAAGCCAGCACATGCTGGTAGACACTGTCGACGAGGGTGCCATCAAGGTCGAACAGGAACGAGGTCTGGCGCGCGGGCATGGCGGCGGCTCCTGAATGCGTGGACTCTAGCATCCTCATCGCCATGACGTCACGCCGCCGATCGGCGCCGACTAGTGGATAAAATCAGACGCTTGGTACCCAAGCCATAGGTCTGCTCAAGGCGATTGGCAGCCGTTCAGCATTAAGCGGACATGAGCCATTAGGGCTTCGTTGGATAGATCGTTTGTCCAAGCGCCAACATCGATACGAATTTTCCAATTCGCGCTGCGCGGGTCTTCTCCGTCTTCGCGTCATGAATCCGGTAGAGGATAGCGTATCGATTAGCGCCCTTCAGCGTCGCAAAGAACGCTTTCGCCGCTGGCTCCATATCGAGGGCGGCCTGCAGGTCATCAGGGACCTCGGCTTTGCTCTGCGAGGCATAGGCCGCGTTCCAGCGTCCATCGGCCTCCGCCTTCTCGACCTCGGCAAGACCCGCTGGAGTCATCCGTCCAGATGCCAAAAGCCTCGTCGCCGTGTCCACATTGTTCTGTGACCATTTGCTCTTAGGTCCACGAGGGGTGAAGCGGACGAGCCAGAATTGGTCATCGAACCGATCAAGCTGTCCGTCGATCCACCCGAAGGCGAGCGCCACCTCAATTGCCTCAGCTTTGTCGACGCTGGCAAGGCCCGACGATTTCTTGGCAAACTTTACCCAAACGCCACGTGAGGCAGCCCCGTGTTCAGCCAGCCAGCTTTCCCAGATGTCGCGTGATGCAAAGGCGAGGACAGGCAATCCCTTGTGCTCAGTCATGTCCACTCGTCAAATTTCGTCTGGGGACGTCGCCTAAACGCGCAAAATCATCCCAGCTTGAACTGGAGAGCGTAAGCCGAATGCCCGTTAAGGGTCGATGAACATCCTTATTGATCGGGTACCAAGTGTTAGAATTTGACCACTAGGTACCTTTGGCTCCCCCGCTGTTCCCCGCGGCGGTCGATTGGGCTCGCTGCCCCAAGCATGCGGCAGGACAGTTTTGGAAGGCACCGCGTGACTGACAAAGCCGGTCGAAAAGAAGGATCTCCGGCAGCCTATTCACGAGACAGCTTTGCCCCGTTACAAGTCCGTTGTTGTCCTTCGCAATTGGATCGCGACCCATGGCTGCCAGCGTTACTGATCGTTTCCTCCGCTACGTCGTCATTGACACCCAATCCGACGCCCAATCCCCGTCCCAGCCTTCGACCGAGAAACAGAAGAACCTCGGCCGCCTGCTGGTCGAGGAACTCCTCGAGATTGGCGTCTCCGATGCGCATCTCGACGAGCACGGCTATGTCTATGCGACCATTCCGTCGAATACCCACAAGAACAACGTTCCAGTCATATGTTTCTGTGCCCACATGGATACGGCGCCGGACTTCAGTGGCACCAACGTCAAGCCGCAGGTCATCAGGAACTATCAGGGCGGCGACATCCAACTCCCGGGCGACCCTCGCGAAATCATCCGGGCTGCCGACCATCCGGTGCTAAAGGACCAGATCGGCAACGACATCATCACGTCCGACGGCACGACGCTCCTAGGTGCCGATGACAAGGCCGGAATCGCCGAAATCATGGCGGCGGCCGAGTTCCTGATCAGGAACCCGGACATCAAGCATGGCACGATCCGCATCCTCTTTACCACTGACGAGGAGATCGGCCGCGGGGTCGACCGAGTCGACTTCAAAAAACTTGGCGCCGACTTCGGCTACACGATGGACGGCGAAACGGCCGGCACGATCGAGGACGAGACCTTCTCCGCCGATGCGGTGGAGATCGTCATCAAGGGCGTGGCGATCCATCCGGGCTTCGCCTACGGCAAGATGGAAAACGCCATCAGGATCGCCGGTGCCATCATTGAGCGTCTTCCCAAGGACATGGCGCCCGAGACGACGAAGGGCCGTCACGGTTTCATCCATCCGACCGGGGTTTCCGGAGTGATGGAAAAAGCGAATATCAGCTTCATCATCCGCGACTTCACGGAGGATGGCCTCAAGAGCAAGGAGGCACTGCTGCAAAAGATCACAAAGGAGGTGATGGAGGGTTATCCGGGCTCCAGCTACACCTTCACGGTCAAGGAACAGTACCGCAACATGAAGATCGTGCTCGACCGGCATCCGGAGATCGTCGACTACGCGGTGGAAGCGATCCGCCGGGCTGGCATGGCGCCGGTGCGCGGCAGCATTCGCGGCGGCACGGACGGTTCACGCCTCTCCTTCATGGGCCTGCCCTGCGCCAATATCTTCGCCGGCGGCCATGCCTTCCATTCCCCGCTCGAATTCGTCAGCAGCCAGGACATGGAAAAGGCGGTGAAGACCATCGTCGAACTCGCCAAGCTCTGGGAGGAGCGCGCGTAAGCGCCTCCTCGCCTTGAACAGGGCGGGGACCCGCAGCACCACCAAGATGGTCGACCATGGGGCTGCAGCGGGTCAATGCGGAAGTTTAGCCCTGTCTCAGAAGGTCTGCTCTCGCTAGACGAGCGGACCTTCAGCGCATCGTGCGGAAAAGTAGACCTGGTTTTTCGCATGATGCGCTAGCGCGCGAGCCAGCCGCCATCCACTGGCAGCACGATGCCGTGAACGTAGTCCGCCGCTGACGAGGCCAGAAACACGGCCGCGCCTCCAAGGTCGCCCGGATCGCCCCAGCGTCCGGCCGGGATCCGGCTTAGGATCTCACTGCTCCGCTTGGGATCGTTGCGCAGCGCCTCGGTGTTGTTGGTGACGAAATAACCCGGCGCGATGCCGTTCACATTGATGCCCTTGGCAGCCCATTCGCAGGCGAGAAGCCGTGTCAGTCCCGCCAACCCGCTCTTGCTCGCGGTGTAGGACGGGATGCGGATGCCACCCTGGAAGGACAGGAGCGAGGCGATGTTGATGATCTTGCCGCCATGCCCGTCCACAAGCATCCGCCGGGCTACCGCCTGGGACAGAAAGAAAGTGGACTTGAGGTTGACGTTCATCACGTCATCCCAGTCCTTTTCCGTGAAGTCGATTGCGTCCGCGCGCCGGATGATGCCGGCATTGTTGACCAGGATGTCGATGCGATTACCGGCTTCGGCGCTCGCGGCCACGATGCGGTCAATCGGTTCGAGACTCGACAGATCCGCCTGCACGGCGCGGAACGCGACACCCGTGTCTCGGCACAGGCGCTCCGTCTCGTCCATGGCGGAACGCCCGACCGCCACGATGCCCGCACCCGCACCCGCTAGCGCCACGGCGATAGCCTGCCCGAGGCCCGTATTGGCGCCGGTCACGATGGCGGTCTTTCCTGTCAGATCAAAGAGGTTTTTCATGGCTTCGCCTCACCGCAGAGCGTCCATGGACACCATGTCCATGTCTGTAAAGTCCTGGTTGTCGCCCCCCATGGCCCAAACGAAGGCGCAGTTGCTGGTCCCGACGCCCGAATGGATCGACCACCCGGGAGATAAAACTGCCTGCTCGTTGGTGACGACAAAGAGCCGTCCGGGTGGATGTCCGAGGCGCGGAGCGTGGTCTGCGCACCGGCGGTAGTGCCGGTAAGGGCTGCGCAAAGCCCAAATGTGGCCGCGGTGAGGGATCGCCTCGTAAACATCGTATCCTCCTTGAGGCTTCCTCGAATATTTGTTGTCGCCGGCTCTGACTCGGAGGCCGCACTGCGGGCTAGCCGGGCCCTTGCGGCGACCCGACCGGTGACAGGTGTACTTCTTGTAACTTATCGTCGACCTTTGTATGGTAGTATGGTCTAGTATGCGACGCAACCCGCCGAAAGAATGAGAACCGCCGTGGCCCCCTTCCCCTTTCCTGTCAGCCAAGGCTCGGCAGCGCAGCGCATCGAGAGCGAGTTGCGCCGGTCGATCATCGCGCTGGAGCTACCGCCGGGAAGTCGCCTGTCGGAGCAGGAGCTTGCCGAGCGGTACGGCGTCTCGCGGCAGCCCGTCCGGGAGGCCCTGATTGGCCTCGCCCGCACACGCCTTGTGGAGGTCCAGCCGCAGCGGGGAACGGTGGTAGTGAAAATCTCCATCAGGAAAATGATGGAGGCGCGCTTCGTCCGTGAGGCTATCGAGACCGCGATCGTGCGCCGGGCCTGCTCGTCGTTCGACCGGCAGAGCCGCGAGAGGATCGAAGACCTGCTTGAGATGCAGGAACACGCGGCGCGAAGAGGCGACCACGATGCCTTCCAGCGCTACGACGAACTGTTCCACATCGCGCTGGCGGAAGGCGCCGGCTGCCCGCTCGCCTGGGAGGCAATCCAGGACATCAAGGCTCACATGGACCGGGTCTGTCAGCTGACCCTTCCCGCCGCTGAGGCGATGCTGCCCCTGATCGACCAGCACCGCGCTATCGTGGCTGCGATCGATGCCGGCGATGAGGACGCCGCCGACGCCGCCATGCGCCGGCACCTGACGGAAATCCTGCGAGCTCTGCCCCGCGTTGAAGCAGAAAATCCGGAGCTGTTCAGCGCATGATCATTCCGCCGCGATTGTCCGGTACGGGTCGAAGTTCGACGTTTGAAGCTTGGTCTGAACATCCGCTTCTAGTCCCATGAGCCGACCAATACGCTACAAGTGTGAAATAGCAGACTATTGGTGTGTCAGCGGTCGGCGGCGCCGGTCATAGCGGTCACGAGAACACCGCTCCTGGCGATCAGACGCTCAAGCGCGACTACGTTCGGCTTCGGCTGCAAGCTCTGGAGCACATGTCACACCGTTTTCGGATTGCCTTGTGCGATGACGGCGCAGACGAACAGACTTTCGCCTGCCGGTATTTGGCCCAACAATTGCGGCGCGATGGCCTTCGGAGCGATGAGGTTGGTGTTGGGTGGCGCTCGATGAGCGCGCCCAGCCCTTCTTACGTAGAGCCTAGATCGACGATGGCCGTCAGATCGGCGTCCGTCTCGGCAAGAGCGCGTCCTGAGTCCTGATCGACAGGCAGCGCAATGTCCCCCTGACGTGCTGCTGCAAAGCCACCTTCAATCGTGTGCAACTGGCGCGGTGTGCGAACACGCTGCACACGGACCTGGAAAGGTTCGGCAGAGCTGTTAAGCCAGGACAGAAAGATGCGTGCTGCGGTTTTGCCAGGGCGATACCCAGCAATCCGTATCATTCCATAACAAGCAGAAGTGTTACCTCAGGCGTAACCTTGAGCCACGCAAAGGACACCGGCAGCGCCTTCAAACTATCTAAGTATTGAAGATATTGGTGGGTGTACAAGGATTCGAACCTTGGACCCGCTGATTAAGAGTCAGCTGCTCTACCAACTGAGCTATACACCCGTCGCCGAAGCGAATTCAGCGGCGTCAATCCGCTGAAGAGGCCGTGCGTGTAACAAACGGCACGGCCCCTGTCTACCCCATTCGGCCAGGATTTCGCCCTCATGCGGCGGATTTTGATTTACCGCTGTGATAGAGGCCGTCCCCGCGCGAAATGATGCGGTCTTCGGGCTGCAGATCGCCGGGCTTGATGTCCTCCTGCGCCTCCAGTTCCCGCCAGAGCGGGATCAGGCGGTCGAGGTCGAGGCTAGGCCAGGATTCGATTCCGTCGAGGACGAAATAGGTTTCCTGGAAGTCGTCGATCCGGTAGAGGGTGCGCATGACGCGGCCGAGGTCGAAACCGATCCGGTTGGGCGACGTACTCTCCAGAGAAAAGATCGTCTCCGAGGGGGACGAGGCAATGCCGGCGCCAACGATGCGAAGCCCCTGCGGAGTCTGGGCGAGGCCGAACTCCACCGTATACCAGTAAAGCCGCGCCAGGCGCTTCAAGGCCCCGTGCTCGGCGGCGACAAGCCCTGCCTTGCCGTAGGCTTCGAGATAATCCGCATAAATCGGCTGCATGATCAGCGGCACATGGCCGAACACGTCGTGGAAGATGTCCGGCTCCTCGATGTAATCGATCTGCTCCGGCTTGCGGATCCAGAAGCCTGCTGGGAATTTGCGGTCTGCGAGAAGGCGGAAAAAGGCGAGGTCCGGAATCAGGCCCGGCACCGCCACAACCTCCCAGCCCGTCGCCGCCTTGAGGCGCTGGTTCATGACGCGAAAATCGGGAATGCCCTCCTCTCCGATCCCCAGGCGGTCGAGCCCTTCCAGGAACTGGTCGGCGATGCGGCCCTTCAGGATTTCCCGCTGGCGGCTTGCCAGCGTGCGCCAAGTGCCATGATCGGTTCCGGTATAATTCTCGAAATTCTGGTCGACGAGGTAGTCGCGAGGATCGTCGCTTCCGATGGCGCTGTTCATGGGCGTCTCCTCCATCTCTTATGGAAGAATATCACCCGATGATGGTCATTACTCGCCGAACATGGCCTAGCTTTGCGCCATCAAGGTCATAAAATGACCTGAACTGGCATTTGCGAGGCGATCATGTCCCGTCATCTCTCCCCGTCCGACCGCCGCATCCTACGAGTGCTGCAAAGCGAGGGCCGCATCACCAATGCGGCCCTGGCCGAAAAGGTGGGGCTCGCTGCTTCTCCCTGCCTCAGGCGTCTCAAGGCACTGGAAGACGATGGAGTGATCGAAGGCTACCGGGCGATGGTGAACCGCAAGGCGCTCGGCTTCGAGGTGGAGGCCTTCGTGTTCATCAAGCTCGAGCAATCCGAGCCCGGCTGGCGGACTCGCCTTGTGGAGCGACTGAAAGGCTACGAGGAGGTGATCGCCTGCCACGCCCTTGCCGGCGAGGTGGACCTGATCGTCCATGCTGTCGCCAGGGATATCGAGAGTTTTGGGGAATTCACCATGAACCGGCTGCTCACCCTGCCTGGCGTGGCGGATGTGCGCTCGAGCTTCGTCCTGTCGAGCATCAAGCCGCTCGGGCCGATCCCCGTACCGGATTAGACTATTCCACCGTCATTCCGGGGCGCCGCAGGCGAGCCCGGAACCCATGAACACGGCGAAAGCAAGAAAGGCGCTACAATCACCGTAGCGCCTTTTCTATTGCGATTGCGGTTATGGGTTCCGGGCTCTGCTAACGCGGCCCCGGAATGACAGGGAGATAATTCACTCCGCAGCGTGCTGGGCGTGGAGGCGTGCGCCGCGGCTCATGAGCTTGTTGAGCGCGCCGAGATAGGCCTGCGCCGAGGCCACCAGCGTGTCCGGATCGGCAGCGCGGGAGGTTACGCTGCGATCGTCGGCGGAAAGCCGGACCGAGACCTCGGCCTGGGCATCCGTGCCCTCGGTCACCGCATGGACCTGATAGAGCTCCAGCACCGCCTCGTGAGGCACAAGCGCCTTGATGGCGTTGAAGGTGGCGTCCACCGGCCCGTTGCCCTCCTGCTCTTCGGTGACGATCCTGTCGTCGACCTGGAGCTTCATGGTGGCGCGCTGGGGCCCGCGCGTACCGGCGACGATGGAAAGGGAGACCAGCTTGATGCGGTCATGGGCCATGGCGATGTTCTGATCGACCAGCGCCTCGATATCCTCGTCGTAGACGTGCTTCTTGCGGTCCGCCAAATCCTTGAACCGCTCGAAGGCATCCTGGAACTGGTTGTCCGAGAGCTTGTAGCCCAGCTCGTCCAGCTTGTTGCGGAAGGCGGCGCGACCCGAATGCTTGCCCATGACGAGGTTCGTCTTGGACACGCCGACGCTTTCCGGCGTCATGATCTCGTAGGTCTGCGCATTCTTCAGCATGCCGTCCTGGTGGATGCCGCTTTCATGCGCGAAGGCGTTCCGGCCCACGATGGCCTTGTTGTACTGCACCGGGAACGAGGTGGCAGCCGACGCCAGCTTAGAGGCGCGGGTCAGCATGGTCGTATCGATGCCGGTCTCGTAAGGCAGGATGTCGCCGCGGGTGCGGATCGCCATCACGATCTCTTCCAGAGCCGCATTGCCGGCCCGCTCGCCGATGCCGTTGAGGGTGCATTCCACCTGCCGCACGCCGCCCTCCAAAGCCGCCAGGGAGTTCGCGACGGCGAGGCCCAGATCGTTATGGCAATGGGCGGAGAAAATCGCCTTGTCGGCGTTCGGCACACGCTCCCGGACGGCGCGGAACATGGCGCGATATTCGTCCGGGGTGGCATAGCCCACCGTGTCGGGCAGGTTGATGGTGGTGGCGCCGGCCCTGATCGCGACTTCGACGCAGCGGCACAGATACTCGATGGAGGTCCGGGTGGCGTCCATGGCGGACCATTCCACATCCTCGACGAGGTTGCGGGCCTGACCAACCGTGGTCGTGATGATCTCCAGCACCTCTTCCTCGGTCTTGCGCATCTGGTGCGCCAGATGGATCGGCGAGGTGGAGACGAAAGTATGGATCCGGGGCCGCACCGCATGGCGGACAGCCTCACCGGCGCGAGCGATATCGGCGGCGATGGCGCGGGCGAGGCCGGCCACGGTCGCGTTCTTCACCTGCTTGGCGATGAGAGAGACGGCCTCGAAGTCACCGTTCGAGGCGATAGGGAACCCCGCCTCGATGATATCGACGCCCATGATGTCGAGCAGTTCGGCGACCTCGAGCTTTTCTTCGAGCGTCATGGTCGCGCCGGGGCACTGCTCGCCATCGCGCAGGGTGGTGTCGAAGATCAGAACGCGGTCCTTGGAGGAGCCGGCGGGGGAAACGGTCATCAATCTAGTCCTTCTCAGGGCGAGCGATCCTAGCGCTCAAGGTTGGTTCCTTTTCTCGAACCCCTGAGAGCCCAGGCGACAACGCCCAGCCGACCCTCAGGGGCGACTAAGGAGAAGGAGGCCAAGGAGGCGCGCGCGATCAGCCGCGGAAGCGGGGCGGATCGTCATAGCGCTTTGGGAGCCGATGAACATCGCGTCCCATTCCTCCTGAAATCGCGGTTGCATCGCGATCAATGCCCTGTTTGTAACGGCGCTTCCCGGCAATGGCAAGAGAATGAAACAAATGAAAAGCCGGGACCGGGTCTTCGCGCACGAAACCGTCACGCGGCGCAAGCTTGGCCTTACCGCTCGCCCGGAAACTGTCGATTCAGTCTAACTTGAATTGTCGCCGCGCCTCGATTCCTAATTGGGAGCAAAGCCCGAAGGGCAACAATAGGGGAGTGCTTCCGATGAAGACCACGATCCGTTCCTTGTGCCTTGGTAGCCTCTTGGCGTTTCCGCTTACCGCCTGCAACCAGACGGCGACCATCATCCCACCCACCGCATATGCGATGGTGACACCCTCCAGCTTCCGCATGCCCGAGGGGACCGGCTGCAAGGGCGAGATCGACCGCTACCGGGCCATCCTGGGCAACGATCTCGCCATGGGCCATGTTCATCGATCGGTCTACGACCGCGCGGAAAAGGAGATCACCCGAGCCTCCGCCACCTGCGCCGCCGGACGCGAGACGGAGGCCATGCGCATGGTCAACGCGACAAAGCTCCGCTCCGGCTATCGCTAAAGCATCGGACCCGAAAGTGGCCTCCACCTTTGGGATCATGCGATGCTCGCCCTACCACAGCGCATCGTCCGGTGTGCTAGGCGAAAGCCCAACGAAAGAACGATTGCAGAAAGAGCGGCATCGTTTTCGGGTCGATATCCTCCGGCCCGCGAACGATCCGCACATCGCTGAGCTCCGGCTCGTCCTGCGCGGCGATGGCGGCGCGGATCTTCCTTGCCCCCTCCTCCGCCGGGACATGGAGGGTGACGAAGCGCATGAGAGCGACGGAGGGCCAGTGTTGCACGACGATCCATTCGTCGGACACATGGTAGTCGCTCTCCGACAACCCCGTTTCCTCCTCCAGCTCGCGGGTCAGGCTCGTCGCCAGATCGACGGTGCCATCCGGTCGCATGTCGGATCGGTCGGGAGTGCCGGCCGGGAAATAGACGCGTCCGCCATTCACCGTATCGTGGCTCATCACGCCGCAGATGAAGGCGCCGTCCGAACCGCGCAGGGCCGCCATCGCGAAGCCGTTGGCGATAGCCGTGTCGGGATGCCCCATGTCGATCCAGGCGACGAGATTGGCGTAGTCAGTTTCGAAATAGGTGTTGCGGCACAGATCCGGCGTCACCGACATGTTGCCGAGCAGGAGCACGCGGCCGTTGAACATCTTGGGCTTTGCCGCGATGCGCCGCTGCCAATTGGCTTCGATGGCATCGCGATTGTCGTTGGCCCAGCGCCATTCGAGCGGCTTGTAATCGGCCTCCACATGCGCGACCCGCGTGATGACGACATCCCGGTTCATGCCAGAATCTCGCCGCGGCTGACCATGACCGCATGGCCCCCGATCTCGGCGGAGACGAGAGCGCCGCCCTTGATGACCATCTGCAGGGAAATCACGCTCGGGCGCCCCATCTCGACACCCTGTTCGATGACAATGTCATGCTCGCCATCGCCGAGGGGCTCGCATTGCATCAGGGCTCCGGCGAAAGCCGCCGCCGCCGATCCCGTTGCGGGATCTTCTGCCACGCCCATGCCGGGACCGAACATGCGGGCGCGGAAACGCAGGCCTTCACCGGGCATGCGGGTATAGACATAGGCAGCGGGATGGTCGCTGTCGCTGAAGGTTTTGTCGAAGGACTCGCCCTGCGGCTTCGACCGGGCCAAAGCGTCCAGAGACGCGACAGGAACCAGATCGTAAGCGACGCCAGCCGAATGGCGGCTCGGTACATGGCGCTCGAAGCAGATCTCGGTCGGATCGAGGCCGAGCGCCCAGGCGCATTCGCTCGACTCCTTGCCCTCGCTCCATGCGAAAGGCATCCGGGGCAGCTTGAAGCGGGCCAGCCCCCTCGTCTCGTCCTGGACCTCGACGGCGCAGGGCACGATGCCGACCTTCTCCTTCAACCCGAACGCGACGGCGCCGGGTCGACCCTCCCGATCGAGCAGCGCCAGAAGCACCGCCGTGCCGACTGTCGGGTGTCCCGCGAACGGCAATTCCCGCGCTGGGGTGAAGATGCGGATATCGGCGCGTTGCCGCGAATCCTCGGGCGGAAACACGAAGACGGTCTCGGAGAGGTTGAACTCCCGCGCGATGGCCTGCATGCCGCCCGTCTCCAGGCCCTGGGCATCGAGCACCACGGCGAGCGGATTGCCGGTAAAGGGCTCGCTCGTGAAGACATCGAGCGTAACGAAGCGACGGGGCATCGGTCAGACCTCCTCGGCCGGGAAGCGATAGGTGGGAGAGACGAACTCGTCCTGCGCCGCGATGGTCAGGATCTCGCGCGAACCCGCCTCTTCGGTGCGCTTGAGAAGTCCGAATACGGATGCGGCAGCCTCGGCAAGCGCTTTGTCGGCGGATCGCGAACGGGCGTAATGAACGAAGAACAGGGCGGCGATAGCATCGCCCGCGCCGTTGACGCTGAGCGACAGCTTCGGCGTCCGCACGCGCCAGAAACGCCCGCCCTCGCCTGCGATCAGGTCGACTGAATCCTCAGGCGTCTCGCGTGTAAAGACCGATGTGACGAGCACCACCTTCGGCCCAAGAAGATGCACGGCGGCAATGGCTTCCTTTACCGAAGCCTCCGTTTCCGTCGTAATGCCGGAGAGATAATCCAGTTCGAACTGGTTCGGCGTGATGATGTCGGCGGCCGGGATCGCCTGATCCTTCATGAATTCAGGAATACCGGGGCGGACGAAGACGCCGCGCCCCACATCGCCAATTACCGGATCGCAGCAATAGAGCGCATCCGGATTGAGCGAGCGCACCCGCGCCACGGCGGACAGGATCGCATTGCCGATATCGGCGGAGCCCATGTAGCCGGAAAGCACACCGTTGCAGCGCTCGAGCACGCCCCGGTCTGCGATCCCGTCCAGGAGTTCCTCGATGGCTGGGCCGTCGAAGACGCGCCCTTTCCAGGAGCCGTAGCCGGTATGGTTGGAGAATTGCACCGTATGGATCGGCCAGACCTCGACACCGAGGCGCTGCATCGGAAAGACCGCAGACGCATTGCCGACATGGCCGTAGGCGACATGGGATTGGATCGAGAGAACGTTCATGGCTCGTGCCCCACTGAGGCCCTTCGGTTAGCGCATCGTGCGGAAAAGTGGCCCCGGTTTTCCGCTCAGAACGATGCGCTCATCCGATGCTCTAGCGCATCAGCAGCCCCGCATCAAATTGCGCGATTTGATCGGTTCGATCACAAAGGCATAAGGATGCCCGTGGCACGAACCCGGTTTCTGCGCTTCTTCCGATCCGGCAAGCCTTGGAGGAGCTTCATGAATGTCGAAAGTCTCACGCATACGGTCGTCGACTTCGTGCGCGCCAACAAGGAATTCACTCCGCTCATCCTTGGCCTCCTGACCTTCGCCGAATCGCTTGCCTTCGTGTCCCTCGTGGTGCCTGCGATCGCCATGCTCATCGCCGTGGGATTCGTGGTCGCAGCAGCGGAAATTCCATTCTGGCAGGCATGGATCGGAGCGGTGACCGGCGCCTTTCTGGCCAATTGGATCTCCTATGCCATAGGCCGGCGCTACAAGACCCTGGCCTACGATGTCTGGCCCCTGTCGCGAAACGCTCACCTCATCGCACGCGGGGAACGCTTCTTTCAGAAATTCGGGCCCTGGGCCGTGTTCCTCGGACGGTTCTTCGGCCCTACCCGCGCGGTCATCTCTTTGATTTCAGGCATTTTTCTGATGCCTTCCATGCTATTCCAGGCCGCCAATCTGGCCTCCGCCTTCGTCTGGGCTTTCGTGCTCTTGGCCCCCGGCGCCGGTCTGGCCAAGTATCTTCACTGGTAATGTCCTCGCCGACAAAAGGCTATTTATTCCTATAAACAAGCTCAGAATTTTATCTGCACGCGACCTAGCGGCATTCATAGGGGTCGCATCGTCCCGGGAAGCATAACTTCAACAACGCTGAGAAGACGATAAGCAACAACTCTTCTCTCTTTGCGCCAGCTTATCGCAGTTTTAATAGCTTTTACCCTCTGTTTCGGCAGGTGGCAGGCGCTCCACGTAATGTTATGCAAGCTCCATTGCCTCTTTCCAAGCAATGTGATGACACAGAGCCCGCCAGATACGTACGATTGGTACGACGAAGATGACGCTTTCCATTCCGTGAATGGAACGCCCTCGGGCGTTCTGCCCGGACTGCCACAGTCCTTGCAGAATATCGGATGGTGGGTCAGCGGCATCGCGTTCGCGGCGCTCTGGATTTTCGAGAGCTGGAGCTTAACCAATCCCTCATTCGGAAAAGAGGGCATCGGCTATATGGCTGAAAGCTTCTGGAGACTCCTGCTCGCCCTGGCGGTTTGCTATGGGATCTTCAAATTCTGCAAGCCCCGGTATCAAAAGCTGGGGCGTGTTCTATGCATTATCAGCGCCGTCGTATTGCTTCTGCAGCACATGGCCTGACCCTTCTCTTCCCTCGGGGGCTACAAAACAAAAAGGGGCGGATCAACCGCCCCTTTTCTTTTTGGTCTTACCGCAGCGATCAGTTGCGGGTCTTGTCGACGAGCGCCTTGGACTTGATCCAGGGCATCATCTCGCGCAGACGGCCGCCGACTTCCTCGATCTGGTGCGCGGCATTGCGGGCGCGGACGGCCTTGAACGAGGTCTGGTTGACCTTGTTCTCGAGCATCCAGTCGCGGGTGAACTTGCCGGTCTGGATGTCAGTGAGAACGCGCTTCATCTCGGCCTTGGTCTCAGGCGTGATGATGCGCGGGCCGGTGACGTACTCGCCGTACTCGGCGGTGTTGGAGATCGAGTAGTTCATGTTGGCGATACCGCCCTCATAGATGAGGTCGACGATCAGCTTCACTTCGTGCAGGCACTCGAAATAGGCCATCTCGGGGGCGTAGCCCGCCTCGACGAGGGTCTCGAAACCGGCCTTGATGAGTTCGACGAGACCGCCGCAGAGCACGACCTGCTCGCCGAAGAGATCGGTCTCGCACTCTTCCTTGAAGGTGGTCTCGATGATGCCGGCCCGGCCGCCGCCATTGGCGGAAGCGTAGGAGAGGCCGAGATCATGGGCATTGCCCGTCGCGTCCTGGTGGATCGCGATCAGGGTCGGCACGCCGCCGCCGCGCTGATACTCGGAACGGACCGTGTGGCCGGGGCCCTTCGGGGCGACCATGAGCACGTCGAGATCCTTGCGGGGCTCGATGAGGTTGAAATGCACATTGAGGCCATGCGCGAAGAGAAGGGCAGCGCCCTGCTTCATGTTGCCATGAAGCTCGTCGCGATAGATGTCGGCCTGCAGCTCGTCGGGCGTCAGCATCATGACAACGTCGGCCCACTTGGCGGCCTCGGCCACTTCCATGACCTTGATGCCTTCCTTCTCGGCCTTGGCGGCGGAGGGCGAGCCCTTGCGGAGCGCTACCACAATGTCCTTCACGCCGGAATCACGCAGATTCAGTGTATGGGCATGCCCCTGGCTGCCGTAGCCGACGATGGCGACCTTCTTGCTCTTGATCAGATTGATGTCGGCATCGCGATCATAGTAAACGCGCATAACTGACTTTTCCTTTAGCGTTTAGGATTGAAACATCGCGCCCCGGATGGTCCGGGGCCCAGATGGAATGCGGCTTTCTAGAGCGTTTTCCGAGCTTATGGAATTGGAAAACACTCTAGAAAAACTCAGGTTGCCGCATTTTTCTTTCGCAAGATCGGCTCCCCGTTTTGCGAAAGATGCTCTACCGGCGCCGCACCCGGAAGGAAAGTGCTGCAACCGTTATTTTGCTGGACTTCATGTCCCTTTATTTCAATTGCCTTGAAAATTTTCATAAGGTAGACCTTACCTAACGATATCACCTTGTTGGGAGGCTGAAGTGGCTAGAATCGACGTCTCGTTCATTCTTCTTGGCGTCCTGTGCCTGATCGTTGGCGTGGTGCTCGGGATTGGCATGGGTGCCGCCCATGACTTCCAGTACGCGCCGGTGCATGCTCACCTGAACCTTCTCGGCTGGGCCTCGCTTGCCCTGTTCGGATTGATTTACAAAGCATATCCGGCACTTTCCGTTTCATGGCTGGCGAAGGCCCATCTGGTACTGTCGGGTGTGAGTGCTTTCGCGTTTCCGGCCGGCATCTACATTTCGGTCGCTCACGAAAACCCCTCCTTCGCCATTGGCGCTTCGTTCATCGCCTTGGGCGGCATCCTCGTGTTCTTCTGCAATCTGCTGCGTGTCTTCTTCTTCAAGTCGACCACCGCCTCCACGGACAGAGCCCTGGCCTGATTGAAGCGAGGGACGCTTTCTGGGAGAAATAAGCGATGGATAAGCTCGTTTCTCCCAATACCGTCCTCGATTTCTGGCAGGCGGCTGGAGCCGACAAATGGTTCGCGAAGGATGACGCCTTCGACCAAGCCTGCCGGGACCGTTTCCTTCCCACCTATGAGGCCGCCGCCAGGGGCGACCTCAATGAGTGGGAACTGACCCCCGAAGGTGCTCTCGCCGTCATTCTCCTCCTCGACCAGTTCCCCCGGAACATGTTTCGCGGGACCCGCGGTGTCTACAAAACCGATCCCGCCGCCCTGCTCGCGGCCGACCGTGCCATCGAGAAGGGCTACGACAAGGCGTTCAAGCCGGCACTTCGGCAATTCTTCTACCTGCCTTTCATGCACTCGGAGAGCCTGAGGCATCAGCAGCGCTCGGTCGCCTTGAACGAAGCTCTCGGCGAACCGGAATCCGTCAAATACGCCCATCATCACCACGACATCATTGCCCGCTTCGGCCGCTTCCCCCACCGCAACGGCATTCTCGGACGGGACACGACGCCGGAGGAGGAAGAGTTTCTGAAAGTAGACGGCTTCAAGGGCTGACCTCACATACCGTCCGCCCCGCGCGCCATGGCGGCGACGCCGGTACGGGAGACTTCCACGAGCCCGACAGCCGTCATCAGCTTGATGAAGCGTTCGACCTCTTCGGTCGTCCCGGTAAGCTCATAAACGAAGGATGTCAGCGTGGCGTCCATGGTGCGGGCGCCGAAGGCCGAGGCGAGCCGCATGGCCTCCACCCGGTGATCGCCCTTCCCTACCACTTTCACGAGGCAGAGTTCCCGCTCGACCGCGTCGCCCGTCAGGGTCAGATCGACCACCCGATGCACCGGCACCAGGCGTTCGAGATGGCTCTTGATCTGCTCGATGATGCTGTCCGTCCCCGCCGTCACGATGGTGATGCGCGAGATATGCGCCTCATGCTCCGTCTCAGTGACGGTGAGACTCTCGATATTGTAGCCGCGCCCCGAGAACAGGCCGGCGATCCGGGCGAGGACGCCCGGCTCGTTGTCGACAACGACGGCGAGCGTGTGCCGGTTGATGGGTTCGATGCGGGTTGCGTCGGGATAATGGGTGCTCATCTGGGTCATGTTCGCTACGTACTTCCCCCCTCTCCCGAATGGGAGAGGGGCCGGGGGTGAGGGTGTGACATCTCAGGAAGAGTCGCGGCCTGCGCAATCTTCCTCAAAACCAATTCCAGATCGTTCAGCACTTCACCATTGGTGAAACGCAGAACCACGAATCCATGGCGCTCGATCTCTTCCGTTCTGCGTGCGTCATATTCCGAGAACCATTCATGTTGTTTGCCATCTATCTCTACGATCAGCTTCCGTTCGAAGCATAGAAAATCAACCGTGTAGGCGAGCAGCGGAACTTGCCGTTTGAACTTGAGGCCTTAGAAGCGGCGGCCCCGCAGAGCCTGCCAAAGCGCATCTTCCGCAGTCGTTGCCGCCTTGCGAAGGTTGCGTGCGAATTGGCGTGGCTCTTTAGTCATTCAGCGCCGTCCCTCACCCCTGCCCCTCTCCCATCCGGGAGAGGGGAGTGCCTACACCAGCATCTTGCCCTTCTCGTCGATCACGGAACCGATATCGGTTCCCGCCTCGCCGAGGTAATCGTTGAGCAACATCTCGTTGTGTGCCTTGCCCGAGGGGATCATCGGGAAGCAGTTCTCCGTCTTGTCGACGATGCAGTCGAAGATCACGGGCTTGTTGACGTTGATCATCTCGAGGATCTTCTCATCGAGGTCGGTCGGGTTGTCGCAGCGAATGCCGACGCCGCCATAGGCCTCGGCGAGCTTCACGAAATCCGGCAGCGATTCCGAATAGCTCTGCGAGTAGCGACCGCCATGCAGCAGCTCCTGCCACTGACGCACCATGCCCATATACTCGTTGTTCAGGATGAAGACCTTGATCGGCAGGTTGTATTGGAGCGCGGTCGACATTTCCTGCAGCATCATCTGGATCGAGGCTTCGCCGGCGATATCGATGACGAGTGCATTCGGATGCGCGAGTTGCGCCCCGACGGCGGCGGGCAGGCCATATCCCATGGTGCCGTGACCGCCCGACGTCATCCAGTGGTTCGGCTCTTCGAACTTGAAGTATTGCGCGGCCCACATCTGGTGCTGGCCGACCTCCGTAGTGATGTAGGTCTCGCGGTCCTTGGTGAGTTCGTAGAGACGCTGAATCGCGTGCTGCGGTTTGATCGTCTCCTTGGAGTTGCGATAGGCAAGGCAGTTGCGGGAACGCCAGCCTTCGATCTTGTTCCACCAATCCTTGAGAGCGACCTTGTCCATCTGCGGGGCACTCTGCCGCCACAGGCGCACCATGTCCTCCAGCACATGCGCGCAATCGCCGACGATCGGGATATCGACCTTCACGTTCTTGTTGATCGACGAGGGGTCGATGTCCACATGGATGCGCTTCGAATAGGGCGAGAACGCATCGAGGCGCCCGGTGATGCGGTCGTCGAAGCGCGCGCCGATATTGATCATCACGTCGCATTCATGCATCGCGAGATTCGACTCGTAAGTACCATGCATGCCGACCATGCCGAGGAACTGTGGGTCGGATGCCGCATACGCGCCAAGCCCCATCAGGGTGGAGGTGACGGGAAAGCCGGTGAGGTGCGCGAGTTCGCGCAAGAGCGCCGACGCGTGCGGACCGGAATTGATGACGCCGCCGCCGGTATAGAAGACCGGACGCTTCGCATTCGCCATAAGTTCGATGGCGGCGCGGATTTTCTCCATGTCGCCCTTGACGGCCGGGCGGTACGTCTTGTGTTGGTTGCTGGTCGGACGCACATAAGTTCCGGTCTTGAACTGGATGTCCTTCGGCAGGTCGACGACCACCGGGCCGGGACGGCCATTCGAGGCCACGTAGAACGCCTCGTGCAGGATGCGCGGCAGATCCTCGATCGATTTCACCAGATAATTATGCTTTGTGCAGTGGCGCGTAATGCCGACCGTGTCGCATTCCTGGAAGGCATCGGAGCCGATGAGATGGGTGGGCACCTGACCCGTGATGCAGACCAGCGGAATGGAATCCATCATCGCATCGGCAAGACCCGTCACCGCATTGGTCGCGCCCGGCCCGGAAGTCACCAGCACCACGCCCGGCTTGCCGGAAGAGCGTGCGTAACCTTCCGCAGCATGCACGGCGCCCTGTTCATGCCGGACGAGGACATGCTGCACTTTATCCTGGTGGAAAAGCGCATCGTAAATGGGAAGAACCGCGCCGCCCGGATAGCCGAAGATATGTTCGACCCCCTGGTCTTGCAGGGCACGGATCACCATTTCGGCTCCCGTCATCGTCTCGCTCATGTCACTCGCTCCGTCTCGTCTGTTTCGCTGTGCTGGAGGAATTTAGGCAATAAAAAAGGCCCCTGTGGGGGGCCTATGCGCCATCGCCGGACCTGCGGGTGTCAGCCCCGCTCCGTCGATGGCGCTCGTACTACGAGAATAAGCTTGCGCATTGATGCAGCTCTCGGTTCAAAAGTTGCGCCGACGCTAGCCGATACATTTCATTCGGTCAAGCGCTCGCATTTGGCGGTCAAGGGCCTAGCTTGTAGGATGCCAGGACCGTCTCAATCTACCTTGTCATGACCGATACCATTTCCTCAACTGAAATTCCGTCGCGGGGTCCGCGCATCACCGCCCGCGCCCTTCTGCTGGGCGATCGCCTGGATGTTGCGGGATTGGAGCGTAGCGACGTCCTGTCCACCTCGCCCCTCGCCTTCCAGGCCGGGCAGGAAGGTTTCGTGGCCCTGTTCCGCTTCGGCGTGGCCGTTCTCGTGGGCCTGACGCCGCTCGAGGAGGACGACGTCATCCGCGGCCTGCGTCAGCGGATCATCGGCGAGTTCGCCCGTCACGAGGAGGAAACGGCCGTCATCGAGATTTCACCCGACAAGGACGACCAGATCCCGCCCGGCGGGCCGATCTACATCAAGGAATTATCCACCGAGCGCCTGATTGTAATCGCCGACGCGCTCGCCAAGAGCGCGGCGCTGGCCCGCGACGAGCGGGAAGCTGCCGCCGTTTTCGATGTCATGGAGCCTTTTGCCCGCTTTCTCGCCGAAAAGGGCAAGCGCCCCGGCGGGCGGCGCGAGATCCTGAAGCTTGTCGGCAACGCCCTCCTCGTCCGCCAGCGGGTCTCGGGCCGCGTTGCGGTGGAGGAGAAGCCTGACGTGCTCTGGGACCGCCCGGATCTCGGGCGCCTTTATGCCCGCCTGGAGGACGAATACGAACTGAAGGAGCGCGCAACCTCCCTGCACGGCAAGCTCGACGTGATCGGCGACACCACCCAGGCGCTCACCGATCTCATTGACACCGAGCGCTCGCTGCGCCTCGAACTGATCATCGTGATCCTGATCGTGTTCGAGATCGTCATCACCTTCTACCAGATGTTCACCGGTACGCCGTCGCATTGAGGGCGGCGATCACGGCATCGAACCCCTTCTCCGGCTCGACCCAGCTCCAATCCGGCAACTGGTGGCGGAACCAGGTGAACTGGCGCTTGGCATAGCGGCGCGTATCCGCCTGCCCCTTTACGATGGCTTCATCCAGCGAGATGTCACCCCGCAGGTGGGCCAGAAGCCCCGGCACGCCGTGCGCCCGCATGGCGGGCAGCATCGGATCGAGACGGCGCTCGCCGAGCGCCCTCACCTCATCCAAAGCCCCGCGTTCCATCATGGTACCGAAGCGGCTGTCGATGCGCCGCCGCAACTCCTCGCGCTCAGGCGCGAGGAAGAGCTTGACGACGGGCACGCCGCCTAAAGGCCCGGGCCGGCGCAGACCGTGGAAAGACACGAGCGGCCGGCCGGTTGCGGCGAAGATTTCCAGGGCGCGCTGGACGCGCAAGCGGTCGGAGGGACGCAGGGTCCGGGCGGTCTTGGGATCGCGTGCAGACAGGAGACGATGGAGTTCGGGCGTCTCCAGCCCCTCGCTTTCCCGACGGATTTCCTCGCGGACCTCGTCCGGTACGGTGGGAATATCGGACAGTCCCTCCGTCAGCGCCTTGAAGTAGAGCCCCGTCCCGCCGACGAAGATCGGCAGCTTTCGGGCCTTCACATCGTGGAGAACCTCGACGGCATCGGCAATGTAGCGACCGACCGAGAAGTTGATGGCAGCATCCACATGGCCGTAGAGCCGGTGCGGAGCCTGCGCTTCCTCCTCTGGCATGGGGCGGGCCGTGATGATCCGCAGGTCCCGGTAGACCTGCATGGAATCGGCATTGATCACCACGCCGTCGAGGGCCTGCGCCAGTTTGATGCCCAAAGCGGACTTGCCTGATGCGGTCGGCCCTGCAATGAGAACCGCGCCGATCCGAACGTCACTCACACCCCGGTCTCCACGATGGCCTCTCCTCACGATCTTGTCGTTGCGACGCTTGTCGCCAACCCCGCCCGGCCTGCAATCACCGACGAGGTGATCAGGATGGCCGCGAAGGTGCTCGGACAAGAGACGGAACACGTCACTCTGGCAAGCGGAATCGCGGCGGACCTGATCCTGCCCGCGCCGGCCGATGCACGCTCCATCGAGAAAACCCTGCGGTCGATCCTCGGCATCGAGCCCATCGACGTCGTGGTGCAGCCTCTCGCAGGCAGGCGCAAACGCCTGTTCCTGGCGGATATGGATTCCACCATGATCGGCCAGGAATGCATCGACGAGCTGGCTGACTATGTTGGGTTGAAGGCGGAGGTGTCGGAAATCACCGAGCGCGCCATGCGCGGAGAAATCGCCTTCGAGCCGGCCCTGCGCGAGCGCGTGGCTCTTTTGAAAAACCTGCCGGTCGGCGTGGTCGATGAGATCATCGCGAGCCGGATCACCCTGACGCCAGGCGGGCGGGAACTCGTTCAGACGATGCGTGCGAACGGCTTCTATACCTGCCTCGTCTCCGGCGGCTTCACGCTGTTCACCGGCCCGGTCGCGGCCAAAATCGGCTTTCACGAGCACCGTTCCAACTTCCTCGTCCTTAAAGACGAGAAGCTGGCGGGAGAGGTTACCGAGCCGATCCTCGGGCGCGAGGCCAAGCTTGCGACGCTGATGGAACTGCGGGAGCGGTTCGACCTTCGGGCCACCGAGACCATGGCCGTCGGCGACGGCGCCAACGACCTCGCCATGTTGGGCGAAGCAGGCCTGGGCGTCGCCTTCCACGCCAAGCCTGCGGTGGCTGCAGCGGCCCATGCGAGGGTCGACCATGCGGACCTGTCTGCGCTGCTCTATGTGCAGGGATATCGGGACGAGGAGGTCGTGAGGGGCTGAGTGCCAAGCTCGCGCTTCGCTCCCGCCGGGAGTGACACGCATTCTTCATCTCTCCCGACGAGGGAAGTGAAGCTGCGCCCCGGAATGACGCTGGGGCAGTTATCGATGGCGGATAACGTCCGCTCAGCTCAAAGAAAAAGGCGGCTTCGAGCCGCCTTTTTCCCGGATATGTCCCTGCCAGCTTACTCGATCGACAATGCGACGAAACGAACCTCGCCCTGAGCGTTGGCGACGAGGAGCAGAGCGGATTTGCGGCCCTGGCTCTTGATGGCCTCGACCCGCTTCGTCACGTCGGCGGGGGTCGAGACCGGTTCCTGGCCGACTTCGACGATGACCTCGCCTGGCTGGATCCGCTTGTCGGCGGCGGCCGAGTTCGGATCGACGCGGGTGATGACGACGCCCTTCTGATCGTCCTTGAGGCCATAGCGGCGGCGCAGTTCGTCCGTCATGCCCGAGAGCTCGAGGCCCATGGCCTGGCGGGTCGCGGTCGGGGTATCGGTCGAGGGCTGCTGCAGGCTTGCCTGCTTCTCGCCATCCTCGAGACGGCCGAGCGTGACCTGCTTCGTCATCTCCTTGCCCTTGCGGACAACGACCACATCGACCGCCTTGCCGACCGGGGTCGAGGCGACGATGCGCGGCAGGTCGCGGGAATCCTTGACCTCCTTGCCGTCGAAGCGGGTGATCACATCGCCGACATCGAGTCCGGCCGGCTTGGCGGGTCCCTTATCGTCGATGCCGGCGATCAATGCACCGCGGGCCGAACCGAGGCCGAGAGCCTCGGCAGTGGCGTCATCCACGTTCTGGATGCGCACACCGAGCCAGCCGCGCCGTGTCTCGCCGAACTGGCGTAGCTGATCGATGACGGGCATGGCCGAAGCGGAAGGAACCGCAAAGCCGATGCCGACCGAGCCGCCCGTGGGCGAGAGGATCGCCGTGTTGATGCCGATGACCTCGCCATTCATGTTGAACAGCGGACCGCCGGAATTGCCCTTGTTGATGGCCGCATCGGTCTGGATGTAGTTGTCGTAGGGACCGGAATCGATGTTGCGGCCGCGGGCCGAGATGATACCGGCCGTGACCGAGCCGCCGAGGCCGAACGGGTTACCGATCGCCAGCACCCAGTCGCCGGGGCGAAGCTTGTCGGAATCGCCGAACTTCACCGCTTTCAGGGGCTTGTCGGACTTCACCTTGAGCACGGCGAGGTCGACCTTCGAATCCTTGCCGATGATCTCGGCCTTCAAGCGCGTGCCGTCCGAGAAGATGACGCTGATGTCGTTGGCGTCGCCGATGACGTGGTTATTCGTCACCACGATTCCCGACGGATCGATCACGAAACCGGAGCCGAGGGAATTCGAGCGACGCGGACGCGACGGGAGGCTGTCCCCGTTGCCGTTGCCGTTGCCCTGCCCTCGGCGATTGAAGAACTCCTCGAAGAGATCCTCGAAAGGAGTGCCCGGCGGGAGCTGAGGCAAGGTCCGGTTGCGGGCCTCGACGGTGGTCGAGGCGGAAATATTGACGACGGCGGCCGTGACCTCCTCTGCCAGATCGGCAAAGGATTCAGGTGCGGAACGGGCCTGCGCCGCCAGGGGAAGCGCAGTCGCGACAAAGGTCACAACCGCGAAGCAGGACGCGGCCAGCCTGCGCGGCAAGCGCTTGGGCAGCGCCGTCTCGGAAGGCGCCAGCGCGTTCATGGCATGGGTCATTGAGAATCCTCTCTTGGAGAACGTAAATATAGATTGTCGATCCGTCCCGTCATTCAAGCGCGGATTGCGGCGGAAGCGGGGCTGCGCACTTCACCCGAACAGCCGAATGATCCAGATGATCCCTAAACCGGCAATGGCCGACAGGATGCCGACGAGACGCATCCTGTCGCTGGGGCTATGGGCGGCTTCATACATCGCTCGGCGCATACCGTCGGGAAAAGCCGCAAACAAAATGCCCTCGACCACGAGAGCGAGGCCGAGGGCTGCGATCAGATCCAGCATCAGTTCTTATTGAGCCGGCGCCGGCCGGACCGGTTGAGCAGGGGCTTGCCCCTCGTTCCGGCGGCCGTTCGCATCGTTGAAGTAGCGGAAGAAATCGGAATTCGGGCTCAGCACGAGGCGCGTATCTCCTGACTTGAGACCAGCTTCATACGCTTGCATGGAACGGTAGAAGGCGAAGAAGTCCGGGTCCTGACCGAAGGCCTCGGCCAGAATACGATTCCTATCCGCATCGCCCTTACCGCGCAATTCCTCCGCTTGGCGGTTCGCATCGGCGCGGATCACGGTGGCCTCGCGCTCGGCACGGGCGCGGATCGTCTGGGCCTGCTGCTGACCATTCGCGCGCAGGTCCGCCGCCTCACGCTCACGCTCCGTGCGCATGCGCTGGTAAACCGCCTGGCTGTTGGCCGCCGGCAGATCGACGCGGGTCAGGCGGACATCGATCATCTCGATGCCGAGGCTCTGGGCCTGCCTGTTCACATCTTCTTGAATGCGATTCATCAGAGCGGCGCGATCCGTGCGGACGATGGCATCGCGGGATGCGCTCGCCAGGACATTACGCATCACCGAATTGGTGAAGCTCGACAGCCGCTGGTTGGCCAGCGGGATGCTGCCGACCGCCTGATAGAACTTGAGCGGATCGATGATGCGATACCGGGTAAAGGCATCGACCTCCAGGTTCTGCCGGTCTGCCGACAGGAGTGTCTGAACCGGCAGGTCGAGATCCAGCACCCGCTTGTCGAAATAGGTGACGGTATCGATCAGCGGCACCTTGAAGTACGGACCCGGTTTCCGAAGTTCGGACTGCACCGCGCCGAAGCGCAGCACGAGCGCGTACTGGGTCTGCTGCACGATGAAGATCGAGCTGTAGAGAACGATCGCGATCACGGCGGCAAGGATTATGAGGCCGGTGCGAAGGGCTGGATTGTTCATCGCGTGGCTCCCGGCTGGCTGGGCGCGGCGCCTTGGTTCTGCTGGCGCTGCTGCATTTGAGTGAGCGGCAGATAAGGTACGACTCCCTGCCCGTTCTGGTCGATGATGACCTTGTCGACCCCGCTCAGGACGCGCTCCATCGTTTCGATGAACATCCGCTCACGGCTGACATCCGGCGACTGACGATAGGCCTCGTAGACCTGACGGAAGCGCGCGGCCTGACCTGTCGCATCGGCGACGGCCTGCTCACGATAGGCCTCCGCCTGCTGAACGGTACGGGCAGCCTCGCCTCGGGATTCGGGAACCACGCGGCTGGCGAAGGTCTGAGCCTCGTTCTGGACGCGCACCGCATCCTGCTGGGCCGCATTGACGTCGAAGAAGGCCTGTCGGACCTCCGACGGCGGCTGCACCGCCTGGAGCTGGACCACGTTGACCAGAACGCCCGCGCCATAGGCGTCGAGGGTCTGCTGCATGATCTGGCGTACCTCCTGTGCCACGCTGGCCTGCTCGGTGGTCAGGATCGCCTGGATGTTGCGGCGGCCGATGACCTCGCGCATGGCGCTTTCGCCCACGGATTTGATGGTGCCTTCCGGATTCTGGAGATTGAAGACGAAATCCTGAGCCCGGGCGGCGTTCACCTGCCAGACCGCGTCGAAATCGATGTCGACGATGTTTTCGTCGCCGGTCAGCATCAGGCTCTCTTCGAGCACGTCGCGAGCCCGGCCCTGACCATTGGGGGTGGAGCGGTAGCCGACCTCGATCCGCTGCTGCTCGGTCACGTTGGGCTTGATCACCCGGCCGATCGGATAAGGCAGGTTGTAGCGAAGACCCTCACCGGACGTGCCGGTAAAACGGCCGAGGATCATGTTGATGCCGACCTCGTTCGGTCGCACGGTGTAGAAGCCCGTGAGCAGCCAGATGACGATGGCGCCAAGGATCAGCGCCAGAAGGCCCTTGCCGCCCATGGAGCCGCCGGGAATGAAATCCTTGAGCCGGTCCTGGCCGCGACGCAGGATATCCTCAAGATCCGGGGGCGTTCCATTGCCCTGCGGGCCGCCTGAGCCCCATGGGCTCTTGCCGCCTCCCGATCCACCGCGTTGCCCCCAGGGGCCGCCGCCGCCGCTTTGGTTACTCCAAGGCATGGTCGCCTTTCCTCACTCTGAAAAGACCGGCCGATTGAGCCGATTGGATGTTAGGCGGTTGTGGGTGTTCTTTCTGCCGCCTGTCAAGGCTGCGACGTGGGGATTGTGGCGGGTTTCGTCAACC
Source organism: Microvirga sp. 2TAF3 (assembly GCF_052114965.1). NCBI lineage: Bacteria > Pseudomonadati > Pseudomonadota > Alphaproteobacteria > Hyphomicrobiales > Methylobacteriaceae > Microvirga > Microvirga sp. 2TAF3. Next base: position 162,535 of record NZ_JBFRFT010000008.1, read on the forward strand.
TTGGCAGTGCTCAAGAACGGCGCTCAAGGTCGATAAAGGTAAACGGATGCTCGTCATCCGCCCCTTTCGGGTGATCGCTGCGCTGGATTTCCCTGAACCCGGAACGGTCGAGAGCGGGAAAAATCGCATCCCCCTCGGGTGCGGCGTGAACCTGCGTCAGATAGATCGTCTTCACCTGCGGCAGAGCCAGCGCATAGATCTCGGCGCCGCCGACGACCGCCACCGCATCCGCCCCCATCCTTTCCGCCAGGACGGAGCCCAGCGCCACGGCCTCATCCCAGCTTCGCGCCACATGGGCTCCTTCGGCTGAGAAATCCGGATCCCGCGTCAGCACGATGGTCTCGCGGCCCGGCAGAGGCTTGCCGATGGACTGGAAGGTCTTGCGGCCCATGATCATCGGCTTGCTCCAGGTCAGTTCCCGGAACCGCTTGAGATCCGTGCGCAGACGCCAGAGCAGCTGATTGTCGCGGCCGATGACGCCGTTTTCGGCAACGGCAACGACGAGGATGAGAGGTGTGGTCATGATTCCTGAGCAAGTTTTGAAAGATTATCACCTGTTACTCTCTGCACCGTCCATTCATCCATCGGCATCGCGCCGATGGAGCGGTAGAAGCGCAGAGCCTGCTCGTTCCAGTCGAGCACCCACCATTCCAGACGCGGCAACCCTTCCGCCACGCAGCGGCGGGCAAGGTGCCGCAGCAGGGCCTTGCCGACGCCCTTGGAACGGAAGTCCGGCCTGACGAAGAGATCTTCCAGATAGATGCCGTGACGGCTGCGGAAAGTGGAGAAGTTGTAGAACCACAGGGCGAAGCCCACGGGTTTGCCGTCCCATTCGGCGATATCGGCGAAAACGCGGGGCTGAGGCCCGAAGAGAGCCTCGGCGATACCATCCTCGGTGGCATCAACCTCATGAGCCAGGCGCTCGTATTCGGCCAGTTCGCGGATGAAGGTGAGGATGAGGGAGGCGTCGCCGGGTTCGGCTTTACGGATCGAGAGGGTCATCAGATCTTTGTGCTCAAGCTTGGGCATGCTGTCGAGCCTGGAGCTGCCTCCACTTGCATGGAATCGGCTCTTTCTTTTGCCCGGACGCATTTTCGACAGCGAACCGGACCCACTTCGCCTGAAAATGCTCTAATCAGCCTCGTCCTCCGCCAGCACCCGGCGTGGAGACCCCCATTCCTCCAGAATCGCGTTCATCTCGTCGAGTACGAAGAAGCGGGCGCTCTCCACGTCGTAGCCTTCGTCGAGAAGACTATCGTAATCGGTGAACCGGTGGCGGATATAGGCGACAAGCGAGAGCCAAGCCGCCGTTTCGGGCGAGGCCGTGTGAAGACCGCGGCTGCCGAGCGCGTGGTCCATCACCGACTCGAATTCATGCCGGGGAATACGCGGTGCGAGGATGCGGACGGCGCTCTCGATGATCTCGCGCCTGTTCATCTCACGCCTGCTCATGGAGCCTAGACCGCGACAGGAGCCTTGATGGCCGGATGCGGATCATAATCCTCGATGACGATGTCGTCGAAAGTGAAATCGAACAGTGATCGCACCGCCGGATTGAGGCGAAGCTTCGGCAATGGACGCGGATCCCGCGACAATTGCAGGCGCGCCTGTTCGAGGTGGTTCAGATAGAGGTGCGCATCGCCGAAGGAATGGACGAAATCCCCGGGCTGCAGTCCCGTGGCCTGCGCCATCATATGTGTGAGCAGCGCGTAGGACGCGATGTTGAACGGAACGCCCAGAAAGACATCCGCCGAGCGCTGATAGAGCTGGCAGGAGAGCCGCCCCTCCGCGACATAGAACTGGAACAGGCAATGGCAGGGCGCGAGCGCCATCTTGTCGAGTTCGGCCGGATTCCAAGCCGAGACGATGAGGCGACGCGAATCCGGGTTGCGGCGGATCTCGTCCAGCACCCACTGGATCTGGTCGACGGTGCCGCCATCGGGCCTGGCCCAGGAGCGCCACTGCTTGCCGTAGACGGGACCAAGATCGCCGTTTTCGTCGGCCCATTCGTCCCAGATGGTGACGCCGTTGTCCCGCAGATAGCGGATATTGGTGTCTCCCTTCAGGAACCAGAGCAGCTCATGGATGATGGAGCGCAGATGCAGCTTCTTCGTCGTCACGAGCGGGAAACCCTGGCTCAGATCGAAGCGCATCTGATGACCGAAGACGGAAATCGTCCCCGTTCCGGTGCGGTCGTCCTTGCGGACGCCCTCATCAAGAATACGGTGAAGAAGGTCGTGATAGGCTTGCATGAACGGCTCCTCACCCTCTTATACGTCAGCGGACCTGTACGTTCCGAGAGCGCATTTCGTCCCCGTCCAACTTGTCCCCCGGTCTTTCAAATCTCGTTCGTCTTTCCTATATTGGGCCTGCTGGCCGCGAGGCCAGCTATGGTGATAAACGGCTATCGGAATAAACCCATCGGACCCGGGGGCGGTACCCGGCGCCTCCACCGAAGCCCAGGCTCAGCTTGAGTTTCAGTGGGGGCGAAATAGGATCGACGAGGGCGTAAAGGATAGACTTTCGCTCGGCATGGTTCCGCCGTTATCGGGCCGATTGAATAGTTGCCAACGACAACTATGCTCCGGTTGCGGTGGCTGCGTAAGCAGCTTCTAAAGCCGATCCCAAGCCCTAGCGGTTAGCACCGCCAGGCGAGGTTCGGAGGCACCTGGCAACAGAAGCCTCCACCCTCTTTTTCTCTCAAGGGCTCCCTCATGGCCGGTAAAGACCTGATCCGCTACGATCTTCTTGTGCAGGACGCGTTGAAAGGCGTGGTGCGCAAGGTCCTGATCGATGCAGGGAAAGACGGCTTGCCCGGCGAGCACCATTTCTACGTTTCCTTCCGGACCGATTATCCGGGCGTTCGCTTGTCGAACCGCCTGCGTGAGAAATATCCGCAGGAAATGACCATCGTCCTTCAGCACCAGTTCTGGGACCTCAACGTCACCGAGCACACCTTCGAGATCGGGCTCTCCTTCTCGGGCGTGCCGGAACGTCTGCTCATCCCCTTCGATGCGCTGACCGGCTTTTTCGATCCTTCCGTCCAGTTCGGGCTCAAGTTCGATACTCAGGGCGAGGAGGAGGAAGAGATTGAAGAGGCCCCCCCCGCTCCGCAGCCTGCCCGCAACGGCGATTCGGAGCCTGTCGAACTGAAGCGGCCCAAGGCCTCCCCTGCCCCGTCGGAAAAGAAACCGGACGCGCAAAAGTCCCCGGCCAAGGCGGAGCAGCCTCAAGGCGAAGCCGATCGACCCGCGAAGACGGAAGAAACGAAGGGCGACTCCGACGGCAGCGCTCAGGTCGTCAGCCTTGATGCCTTCCGTAAGAAAAATTAGGAATTGCCGGACTCCCTACAGCCTTGGCCCTAGCTCCCTACGTTCTCCTTCTCCCCGATTTCACGATGGGTTGGCATGAACGACGCGTATCTCCGCGTCACCATGCACGAACGCGCCGATATCGTCGGCGCAACATGTTCGACGTCTTCATTTAGGGCATCGCGCGAAGAAGTTGGCCCCGGTTCTTCGCACGATGCGTCAGCCGCATCGGCAAGCCGCCATGCGGCCTCAGGGTGATACGGTGCAAGGGGTTGACCTCATAACCTTCCTGAAGATCCAGCCTGACCGCTCGCACGACGCTGGCGAGAACGATGACCGCCTCCTGCAGCGCGAAACTTGCGCCGATGCAGACGCGAGGTCCGGCGCCGAAAGGCAGATAGGCGAAGCGGTCGATCCGGTCTCGTTTTTCCGGCAGGAAGCGTTCGGGATCGAAGGAATCCGGATGTTCCCAGAGCCTCCGGTGACGATGGAGAACGTAAGGCGCGACCGTCACGATTGAGCCCGCGGGAATATAGACGGGACCGATTTCGTCATCCTTGATAGCCGAGCGGCTCATGAACGGCACCGGCGGATAAAGGCGCAGCGCCTCGTCGATGACGGCACGGGTGAAGACCAGTTTTTCGAGGTGATGCGGCTTGAACGGCTCGCCGCCCAGCACGCGCTCGACCTCCTCCTCGATCCGCGCGCGGGATCTGGGATCCTGGGAGAGCAGATAGATCGACCATGACAGGGCGTTGGCAGTCGTCTCGTGCCCGGCGCCGATGAAGGTGACGATGTTGGCGCGCACATCGCGGTCGCTCAGCCCCTTGCCCGTTTCCGGATCGGCGGCTTCCAGGAGAAGCGACAGGAGATCGCGCGGGGCGGGCTCCCCTCTGGCGATCAGTGCCTTGCGGCCTTCGATGAGCTCGGCGACCATTTCCTCGAAGAAGCGAATGGCGGGCCGCGCCCGCAGGCGTCCGATCCGGGGCACCCAGCCGGGCATCCCGAAGATATCGACAGGATCGACACGTCCGATCCCCTCGAAATAGCGCGTGATGGCGCGGGCGAGCGCATCCGGGTCGCGGGAGACGCCATGGGTGAAGATCGTGCGTTCCAGAACATCGAGAGTGACGCGGGTCATTTCGAGGGAGGCGTCGACGATCCTGCCGTCGGGACGCCTCCGCCATCGCCGCACGAGGCGCTCCGCCGCTTCGACCATGGCCGGGAAGAAACCCGCGACATGGCGAGGCGTGAACAGGGGCGCGATGGTTCGGCGCTGGAGCTTCCATTCGTCCCCTTCCGCCGTCAGAAGTCCACGCCCAAGGCCGGGGGCCAGGATTCGAAGCTGCAGATCGTCCTTGCGGTAATTGGCGGCGTTGTCGAGAAGCACGTGGCGGATGACGGTGGGATCGTTCACCACGGTCACGCGTCCGAGAACGCCTTCGCCCGAGATCACGGCTTCCTCGAAATGCCGCTCCATCCAGGTCGTGAGAGGGTTTTTGCGGACGGCCAGAAGAAAGGCTAGGAGGCCCATCGGTTCCGTGCGGGGCTTGGGAGCGGGCGGGCGGAAAAATGGCGCTTCGAGAGACCCGGTCATGGGATTTTGCAAAGCCTTCATGCTCGTTCGGGTGTTGCGAGCGGCGAAACTTGAGATAAGAACACGAACCCCCATCGAAAGAGGTCAGGATGTCGCCCTCAACCCGTACAGAAACAGATACCTTCGGCCCCATCGAAGTTCCCGCCGATAAGCTCTGGGGCGCCCAGACGCAGCGTTCGATCCAGAATTTCCGCATCGGCGGCGAGCGGATGCCGCTTCCCCTCGTCCATGCGCTGGCTATCGTGAAGCAGGCCGCGGCCCTGGTGAACAAGGATCTCGGCAAGCTCGATCCGCGCCTCGCCGATGCCATCTCGAGCGCGGCGGCCGACGTGGTGCAGGGCAAATATGACGACGAATTTCCCCTCGTCGTCTGGCAGACGGGCTCGGGCACCCAGTCCAACATGAACATGAACGAGGTTCTCTCCAACCTCTCCATCGAGCGCCTCGGCGGCGAGCGCGGCTCCAAGAAGCCGGTTCATCCGAACGACCATGTGAACATGGGCCAGTCCTCGAACGACGCGTTCCCCACCGCCATGCACATCGCCGTGGCGCGCGAGATTCACGACCGGCTCCTGCCTGCCCTCAAGCACCTGCACAAGGCGCTGAAAGAGAAGGCCGGGGCCTTCAAGGACATCGTGAAGATCGGCCGCACGCACCTGCAGGACGCGACGCCGGTCACGCTGGGCCAGGAGTTTTCCGGCTATGCGGCACAGATCGAGCTCGGCATCGCACGCATCGAGGCGACCCTGCCGGGCCTCTACGCCCTCGCCCAGGGCGGCACGGCCGTCGGCACGGGCCTGAATGCCCATCCCGAATTTGCCGAACGTTTCGCGAAGAAAGCGAAGGAACTCACCGCCCTTCCCTTCGTCTCGGCGGAGAACAAGTTCGAGGCCCTGGCCTCCAACGACGCGCTCATCTTCACCCATGGCGCGCTATCCAGCCTCGCGGCTGGCCTGTTCAAGATCGCCAACGACATCCGCCTGATGGGCTCGGGCCCCCGCTCCGGCCTCGGCGAGATCTCGCTCCCCGAGAACGAGCCCGGCTCGTCCATCATGCCGGGCAAGGTGAACCCGACGCAGGCCGAAGCCATGACGATGCTCTGCGCCCAGGTGGCGGGCAACCAGACCACCGTCACCTTCGCAGGCAGCCAGGGCCATTTCGAGCTCAACGTCTTCAAGCCGGTGATCGTGAACGCGGTGCTGCAATCGATCCGCCTTCTGGCGGACGGCGCCATCAGCTTTACGGATAACTGCGTCGTCGGCATCGAGCCCAATCACGAGCGCATCAATGAACTGATGGGACGCTCGCTCATGCTCGTGACCGCGCTCGCCCCCATGATCGGCTATGACAAGGCGGCGGCCATCGCGAAATCGGCCCACAAGAACGGCACGACCCTGAAGGAAGAAGCCCTGAAGGCCGGCGTGTCGGCGGCGGATTTCGAAGCCGTCGTGCGGCCCGAAACCATGCTGGCGCCGCAATAAGGACCGAGGTATCGAGGCCCCATGGCCGAGATCATCAACCTGCGCCAAGCGCGCAAACGGAAGGCGCGGACCGAGAAAGAGGTCCGCGCCGCCGAGAACCGCACCCTATTCGGTCGCCCTAAAGTCGAGCGGGAGCAGACGAAGGCCGAGCGCGTTTTGAGCGAGCGCCGCCTCGACGCGCATAAGCGCGACGACGAGAAGTCCTGACATGGGAACCGGCATCGTCAAGCGCTCCGTCGCCATCGCCGGACACCGGACGAGCATTTCCCTCGAAGAGCCGTTCTGGGAGGCATTGCGGGAGATCGCGGAGCGACACTCCCTGTCTGTTCAGGCCCTGGTCGGCCGCATCGACGCCGAGCGTGGCGGACAAAACCTCTCCTCCGCCATCCGCGTCTTCGTGCTGACCAGCCTGCGTGAAGGTTGTAGAGCCTGTTTCATGAATCCCGGTTCATGAAACAGGCTCTATCTTTTTGAAAAGACGCATTTTCACACGCAGAACCGGTGTCCATTTTTGGGTCCGATGCTCATTCTTAAAGCTGCGCATTGTTCTTTACGGAAAACCGGGTCCACTTTTCCGCACGATGCGCTAGCCTCCCGGCCGCCCCTGAATCTGCGGCGGGGGCCTGATCTCCAGCGGAGGCGTCAGCGGCGGCATCACGAAGGGGGATGCGGGCTGAGCTGCCGGCGCGGGCTCCGTCTCATTCTGCTGCTGCGATTGGATCCGCTCCGCTTCGATGCGGGCACGCTCCGCCTCTTCCTTCGCCTTTGACTGACGGGCCGTCTCCTCTGCGGCGGCCTTGGCCTTCTGGCGCTCCGCTTCCTGCTGTGCCTGGATCTGGCGCTGGCGCTCGGCCGCCGCCTTCTCGAAAGCCTCGATCTTCTCAAGTTCGCGCTTGAGGACGATAGCGGCCAGACCGTTGCGGAACGGCCCGGCATCGATCTCGCGCACGGGAGCGGCCAGGGAGCCGCGCCAATGGAGTCCCACCGATGGCGGCGCACCGACCCACCCGGCAGGCGAAGCCTTGGCCGTCAGCGAGCCACGGGCATCGAGCGCGAGGGATTTCAGATCGTAGGTGACAGCTCCCTGCCAGGAGGCCGCGCCGCTCTGGACCACGAAAGGAGACAATCGCAGCGAACCGGAAACGAGCGACGCGGAGGTCGAGACAGCGGGAGCCGACAGCGGGGCGCGGCTCAACTCGGTTCCGAGAACCGCTTCCGCCTTGCCTTCGACCAAAGGCTCGTTATCCGTGAGCAGGCGCCTCAGCGCCCGCTCGAAAGCCGATGGATCGGCATCCGGGATGCGCAGGTTGGTCACGCGCCAGTCACCGGCGCCGCCGAGATTGGCGACAAGGCCCGATATGGTGTCGGCCGCCGAACCGAATTTCAGGGAGCCCGACAGACGCGCATCGAACGGCGTCGCACCGCCGAGCGCCGAAAGCGGAACGTCCTTCAACGAACCTTCCCCGACGATGGAGGCGAGCGTACCCTGGCGGGTAATCGTCGTCGCTCCCGTCAGTCGCCCGCCGCCGAGCGTCATGTCGAGATCGCGGATGGCAATGCCGTCCGGCGTCGCCTCAGCCTTGAAGCTGGCACGGCCTCCCTGGAGTTCCCGGCCCAGATCGAGCGTCCCCACCTTGAAGGACACCTGCCCTCCGGTGATGAGGCGCGCACTCTGGCCGAAATGGGCGGAGGACCAGATCGCATTCGCATCAGGATTGCCGGGAGTGTTGAGGGCAAGCGTCGTCACGAACCAGGGCAGCGACAGCTTGTCGAGAGAGACCTCGCCGGTGATGTCCGAGCGCGAACGGACGGCGAGCCTTGCCTGAACGGCGCCCTTTGCGACCTGTCCCGTGATGTCGAGGAGGGAGGCATCCCGTTCCCGGCCCAGGGTGACCCTTGCCGTGGCCGGTACGGGCGATGCGACACCCGAACCGTCGCCGAGCAGGAGGAGGAATGGCGCGATATCTTCCGTAACGATTTCAGCCTCTCCATTATCCACCACGTCATCATCGGCACTCAGGCCGAAGGGGCGCTTGGTGGTGACCTGGACACCGCCGACATCGCCCGAGACGGTCACGTTGAACTGGCCGGAGCCGACGCGTGTGCCCCGCAGGATGACATGGGAGGGCCGGTTCAGGGACGGTATGGAGGCCCGGTTGACCCAGCGCCCTGTATTAGCGGTCGCGAGGCTGACATTGAGGTTCTCGGTCCTGCCGTCGAGGGAATCGACCGTACCTTCGAAGCTGCCGCCGGCCGCCGTGCCCTTGGCGGTCGTCCGCAGGCGCAGTTCGGTTGAACCCGAAGGTGGTGCGACCCGCTCCGTCACCACGTCGAGATTGAGATCGCCCTCGCGCAGGAAATACGGCACGAGCTTGGAGATGCCACCGATCCAGACGCTGCCCAGGAGATCGACCAGGGGCGAGGCGCGCTGCGCCGAGACCTTGCCGGCGATGCGGCCCGAGCCATCGGGGGCGATGCGCCCGCTGACCCGCGCATTGGCGCCGGCGAGATCGACGATATCGAGGGACTCGACCAGAAGCGCCGGGCCGTCGGACAGAATGCGCGCCGTAATCCGCCCCGCTTCCGGCCGGCTGCCCGCGCGGACGTTGCGCGCATCCAGGATGAAGCCGACATCGAGATTCTGCGTCGCCTCGAACACGCTGGAAACCCGCGGCAGCTGATCGAGATTGAGGTTCTGGATCCCGACCTGCGCCTCCAGCCGCCCGCGCGCATCGGCCTCGGGCGCGGTGTAGCGCAGATTGCCGGTCATGACTGCATCGCCGGTCATCACGCGCATCCTGTTGAAGGACAGGACCGGGTTCGAGAAGGCGACATCCGAGGAGGCCTCGAAAGGCCGGCCGTCGAGGATGTTCAGGAAGGGTGAGCGGAGGCCGAGACGGTTGAGATAGCGGGCAAAGCGGTCAGACGCATTGGACGCCAAGGCGACTTTTCCGTCTCCGCCGCCCCGGGTAGTCAGGCCGATCTTGCCTTCCATCGCGATCCGGGTCTCGCCGGGCGCCATGAACTCGATCCGGTCCAGCTTCGCCTGGCCCCGGTTGAGGGACAGGCGCAGGACCGCATTCGACAGATCGTCCTGACCCAGGCCGATACTGTCGATCTTGAGATCGAGATCGATGGGAACGGAAATCGGCGGGAGGGACCATTGCTGCAGGCGGCTTTTGAAATCCTGCCCGTTGGAGGACAGGATGAAGCTGTCCGCGTCGAGCCGCCGCCCTTCGAGCTTAAGGGAAATCCGGGGGTCGTTGAGCTGCACGCTTCCCTCGCCCGTCATGCGCAGGCTCGCGCCGCCCTCCCCCGCCTCGAGGCTGACGGGCTTAAGCTCGACGGTCCCTGAATTGACCTTGAACTCGGTCTCGATGGCGATCGGAATCGGGATACCGGCGGCGGCAACCTGGGCCGGAGGGCCAAACAGCACCTTGGCCTTGCCGGCCAGGGTCGGCATCGTCCCTTCGCCATTCGCGCTGTCGAGGGCGAGCTTCGCATCCACGTCGAAGCGCGGATAGATATCACCGCCGCCGGTCAGCCTGACCTGGACAGTCTTGTCCGGGGTCAGCTCGCCGGTAACGAGCCTGAAGGGCACGCCGGCGGTGGAGCCCTCGACCCGCCAGGGGCCGATGAGCTTCTGTCCCTCGATGGAGACGTTCTCCGCATAGGCCTGATCGGTGCGCCCGGTGGTGGGCGTCTGGGTCGTGACGAGAAGCTGGGCGACCTTGAGGCTATCGATGGCCCATTCCCGGCCCCGAGCATGGCCTGCGACCAGATCCGACGGCAGGCTCCAGCTTCCGTCCGCGGCGACGGGCACACGAATATCGGCGCGGCCGATGCGGGTTTCGGTAAAGCGCACCTCGCCCCGCAGGAGCGGGGCCAGGGCCAGCTCGGCCCATACGAAATCGGCCGTGAGAGACGGCGAATCCGGCGTCTTGCCACCGAGCCGCAACCGGTCGAAGCGCAGCCGCGGCGACGGCAGGATGCGAAGGCCGATACGGCCCTCGGTATGCGCCTCCGTCCCGGAAGCACGCGAGATCAGGTGGTCGATGGAGCTGCGATGCGATTCCCAATCGACGAAAGGCGGCGCAGCGACAGCTACCGCCAGAATGAGAATCACGATCGATGCGATAATCGTCAGGATGTCGCGCAAGAGGCGGCCTTTTCTCCGTTTCGTCGCATGGTCTTTAGCTCAAAGGCAAAACCAGCGGGAGCGCTGCGCAGTTTCCATCCACTGTCAAAGCGCAACAATCTTGCCCGGGTTCATAATGTTGTGCGGATCGATGGCCTGTTTCAAGGCGCGCATAAGCGCAAGCGCGGCCGGTCCATGCTCGATTTCAAGATATTTCATCTTCTTTTGGCCGATCCCATGCTCTCCCGTGCAGGTGCCTTCCATGGCGAGAGCCCGTCGGACGAGCCGGTCCACGAACGCCTCGCAGGCTTCGATTTCGGCTGGGTCGTCCATGTTTACGAGCGGCTGTACATGGAAATTGCCGTCGCCCACATGCCCGACGATGGGTGCGATGAGACCGCTTTGCAGAATATCACGCTTGGTTTCGTCGACGCATTCCGCCAGTCGCGAGATCGGGACGCAGACATCCGTCGCAACCGATTGCGCGCCGGGCCTTAGGCCCCGCGCCGCCCAATAGGCGTCGTGCCGGGCCTGCCAGAGCCGTGAACGCTCTTCCGGCTTGGTGGCCCACTCGAAAGGCCCGCCGCCGAACTCGGCCGCAATCTCTCCGAAACGCTCGGCCTGCTCCTGCACCCCGGCGACGGAGCCGTGGAATTCGAGCAGCAACAGCGGGCTCTCGGGCAGGGTCAGCTTCGAATGGAGGTTGACCGCCTTCACCTGCAACTCGTCGAGCAGTTCGATGCGGGCGACCGGGATGCCCGACTGGATCGTCATGATGACCGCGTCGCAGGCGGCCTTCACGGATGGGAACGGGCAGATCCCGGCCGAGATCGCTTCCGGAATGCCGTGGAGCTTCAGGGTGATCTCGGTGATGATGCCGAACGTGCCCTCGGAGCCGATGAAGAGCCGCGTCAGGTCGTAGCCCGCCGAGCTTTTCTTGGCCCGGCTCGCCGTCTTCACGACCTCGCCGTCCGGCATGACGACGGTGAGGGACAGAACCGCGTCCTTCATCGTGCCGTAACGAACCGCATTGGTGCCCGAAGCCCGTGTGGCGACCATGCCGCCTATCGAGGCATCGGCGCCCGGATCGATGGGGAAGAAAAGGCCCTTGTCCCGCAGATGCTCGTTCAGCTCCTTGCGGGTCACGCCGGCCTCGACCACGCAATCGAGATCCTCGTCATGAAGCGCAACGATGCGCTTCATCAGGCTCATATCAACGGAGACCCCGCCGAAAGGCGCGTTGATGTGGCCCTCGAGCGATGTACCCGTGCCGAAGGGAACGATAGGAACATCGTGCCGGGCGCAGAGTTTGACAATTTCGGACACTTCTTCTGTCGTCCGGGGAAAGGCGACGACATCCGGGGGCTGGTTCTTGACCCAGGTCAGGGAATGGCCGTGCTGTTCCCGCACCGCCTCCGACATGACGACGCGATCACCGAAACGCTCGATGAGCTCGGACGAAAGGGAGGCCAGGGATGCCGCGGTCGGCTTGGTGCGATGGGGAGAATGGAGCGCGTTCATCGATACTTCAGGTCTGATTGCGATGCTTTCCTCTCTCATAGCTACCAGAACCGTTGCAAAGGCAACACTCTGCGTGAGAATGACGCCGTAACCTTATGAAAGGTATTGAGATATGTATCAATGTTACGCGATGATGCTGGGATGATGATCACATGATCGGATTTAAAGGAGAGCGCTGAGCATGGACGAGCGGGCCCCGGTGTTCTTTTTCGCCCCCTTCGTGTCTTCGACCATGTGCGTCCAGCCGGCATGGATCGATTACAACGGCCACATGAACATGGCCTATTACCATGTGCTTTTCGACCGGGCGGTGGAAGAAGCGTTCGGGCTCGTAGGCTTGGGCCAAGACTATCTCGAAGAGCGCAACGCGTCCTATTTCGTGGCCGAAACCCACACCCTCTATCAGCGCGAACTGACGATGCACGACGCGGCGCGGGTCACGCTTCAGCTGATCGATTTCGACGAAAAGCGCCTCCACTTCTACATGGAGATCCGCCACGCGACGGAAGGCTGGCTATCCGCCACCTCCGAGGGGCTGTGCCTGCACGTGGACATGGAAACGCGCAAGGTCTCCCCCTTCCCCGACGATATTCAGCTCAATCTGACGGTCATGAAGGCGGCCCATGCCCGCCTCGCGAAGCCTCGGGCGCTTGGCCGTGTCATGGGCATTCCGGGCAAGTCCAATCCGCATGGCTCCCTGCACGATTCATTGATGGCCTCAGGAGCCTGCCATTAGGGTGCGGCCCGATCCGATCGGACCGTGATGCGCTTTAGCCCCCCAATTGCTGAAATTCCTTACGAAAAACGGCTTTAACAGCCGACAGATCCTGCCGGGCAGTTGCGGAAGCGCGCCGGAGGCGATGGGTTCGAGAAAACCTGCTGCCGGTCGAATCTTTGCCGCAGCTGGTTGTTGTCGATCTGGTTCTGCTGTTGGAGTTGTTGGAACCGCTGTTCCTGCGAGAGCGAGCGGTTGATGCCTCTCACTTCGCGCTCGGCCCGGCTCGTTTCAGGCAGAGCGATCTGAGCCTGGGCCGGCCCCGCGAGGCTTGCGAGCACAGCAGCCATGAATGCGATACGCATCGGACATCCCCTTTGGAATGAACAATTACCATATGGGGATGAGGCTTGCCCGTTCAACGAAGTTCCGCCTGCGGCAGGATCGCCGGTATTCCGGCCTCGACGCCGTTCGCCTTTTGATCCATGGTCGCCCTGATGAATCAGCCTGATCCAAGACCCGAATCCCAGGACGATCTCTCTCGAGACGATCTGGCTCACCAGCCGAGTCCCACCTCGCTCAGCGCGCGTGCTCGTGCGGCCGTCGCGCCGCAATCGCCTTATCTTTCCGGCCTCAATCCGGAGCAGCGCGCCGCCGTGGAGGCGACGGAAGGTCCCGTTCTCGTGCTCGCGGGCGCTGGAACCGGCAAGACGCGGGTGCTGACCACCCGCATCGCCCACCTCATCGCCACCGGCAAAGCCTGGCCGTCGCAGATCCTCGCCGTCACCTTCACGAACAAGGCCGCCCGCGAGATGCGCGAGCGCATTGGCCGGGCTATCGGCGAGGTCGCCGAGGGTATGCAATGGCTCGGCACCTTCCACTCCATCGGCACAAAGATCCTGCGCCGCCATGCGGAGCTGGTGGGCCTGCGTTCCGATTTCACCATTCTCGGCACCGACGACCAGCTGCGTCTGATGAAGCAGGTGATCGAGGCCGAGGGCATCGACGAGAAGCGCTGGCCCGCAAGGCAGCTCGCCTCCATCATCGACGGCTGGAAGAACCGCGGACTCGGTCCCGATCAGGTGCCAGCCGGAGAGGCCGGAGCCTTCGCCAACGGCAAGGGCGGGCGGCTCTACCGGGCCTATCAGGACCGCCTGAAGACTCTGAACGCCGTTGATTTCGGCGATCTGCTGCTCGAATGCCTGCGCCTGTGGCGCGAGCATCCGGACATCCTCGAGCAATATCAGGAACGCTTCCGCTACATGCTGGTGGACGAGTACCAGGATACCAACGTCGCGCAGTATCTCTGGCTCAGGCTGCTGGCGCAGGCACGGAAGAACCTGTGCTGCGTCGGCGACGACGATCAGTCGATCTATGGCTGGCGCGGGGCGGAGGTCGACAACATCCTGCGCTTCGAGCACGACTTTCCCGGCGCGACCGTCATCCGCCTCGAGCGCAATTACCGCTCGACCGCACATATCCTCTCCGCCGCCTCCGGCCTCATCGCCAAGAACCAGGGCCGCCTCGGCAAGACGCTACGCACCGAGGATGAGCCCGGCGAGAAGGTTACGATCACCGGCGCCTGGGATTCGGAGGACGAGGCCCGCCTGATCGGCGAGGAGATCGAGGCGCTGCATGCCAAGAAGCACCCGCTCTCCGAAATCGCCATTCTGGTGCGCATCTCCGCCCAGATGCGCGAGATCGAAGACCGGCTCGTGACCTTGGGCGTCCCCTATCGCGTCATCGGCGGCCCGCGCTTCTACGAGCGCGCGGAAATCCGCGATGCGCTGGCCTATCTGCGCGTCGTGAACCAGCCCGCCGACGACCTCGCCTTCGAGCGCATCATCAATGTCCCCAAGCGCGGTTTGGGCGATGCCACGATCCAGGTGCTGCACAACCATGCCCGCGCGGCCCGCGTGCCGCTCACGGAAGCAGCCCGCTTCATCGTCGAGACCGACGAGCTGAAGCCGAAGCCTCGTGCGACCTTGCGCGATCTCCTGATCTCCTTCGGCCGCTGGTCGAAACTGTCGGAGACCATGACCCAGTCGGAGGTGGCCCAGACGGTGCTGGAGGAATCCGGCTATACCGAGATGTGGCAGAAGGACAAATCGGCGGATGCCGCCGGTCGCCTGGAAAACCTCAAGGAGCTCGTGCGCTCCATGGAGGAATTCCCGGACCTTCAGAGCTTCCTCGAGCACGTCTCTCTCGTCATGGAGGCGAACGAGACCGACACGACCGAACGCGTGAGCCTGATGACGCTGCATGCCGCCAAGGGCCTGGAATTCGACACCGTGTTCCTACCCGGCTGGGAGGAAGGCCTGTTCCCCAACCAGCGCGCCCTCGACGAGAGCGGTCGCGCCGGCCTGGAGGAGGAGCGCCGCCTCGCCCATGTGGGCATCACCCGCGCCAAGCGTCGGGCCAAGATCTACTTCGCTTCGAACCGCCGCATCCATGGCCTGTGGAACTCGACGATTCCGAGCCGCTTCGTCGACGATCTGCCGGAGGCGGATGTGGAGATCGTCGAGGCTCCGGCCAATTTCTCCTATGGCGGCGGGTTCGGCGGCGGCTCCCGCTTCGACCGCATGGCCCCATTCAGCGGTTCCTCCTATCAGACCCCCGGCTGGCAGCGCGCCCAGGCACATCGGGCCAGCACCGACGGCGGCTACTCCGCCCGTCGAACCGGCGACCGGCGCGGGCCGATGGTGATCGAGGGCGAACTCGTCGCGAAATCCACAAGCGCATCGGGTTTTGCGGTCGGAGGGCGTGTCCTCCACACCAAATTCGGCCCCGGCACCGTGGAAGCGATAGACGGCAACAAGCTCACAGTCGAATTCGACAAAGCCGGGCGGAAAATGGTGCTGGACAGCTTCGTTGAGGCGATGGGGTAGACTGCATCCTTATCGTTCCCGGCCGGAGAGGGCGAAGGCCCTCGCAGGGGGAGGGAATCCACAGCACCACGCTGGAAGATGGTCCCTCCTCCCTCGCTCCGGCTCACCGTGGACGACACAAGGACACATTTTTCCCTGGAATGATGCTCGCCTAAGGAACACCTAGCCACGCGCCTGCAACTGTGGAACCATTCTTCCTCATAGGAAGCATATCCGAGGTTGCGATGTTCCCCCTATCCCACATGCTGAAAGCCTTCGTGCGCACCGGCACGCTGAAAGTCATCGATGCGGATGGCAGGGAGCATGTCTTTGCGGGCTCGCCTAGCCCGACCGTCACCATGCGGCTCACGGATCGCTCGCTTTACCACAAGCTCTTCCTCAATCCGGAGCTTCATGCGGGCGAAGCCTATATGGACGGGCGCATGAGCTTCGAGAACGGCTCCACGATCCGGGACTTTCTGACCCTGTTCTCGCTCAATCGCTCCTCGCTCGCGACCTATCCTCTCCAAAGCGTCCTGAAGCGCATCTCGCGTGGAGTGAAGCGGTTTCAGCAGGCGAACCCGGTCGGCAAGGCGCAACGGAACGTGGCGCATCACTACGACCTCGGAAACGACTTCTACAAACTCTTCCTCGACAAGGGCATGCAGTATTCCTGCGCCTATTTCATCAACGATGACGATACGCTCGAGGAAGCGCAGCAGAACAAACTTCGTCTCATCGCGTCGAAGCTTCAGCTGAAGCCCGGTCTGAAGATCCTCGATATCGGCAGCGGCTGGGGCGATCTCGCGCTTTATCTGGCCGCGATGGAAGACGTGGATGTCACGGGCGTCACGCTCTCGAAGGAGCAGCATGCGCTCTCCAACGAGAAGGCGCGGCGGGCCGGCCTTTCCCATCGGGTCCGCTTCGAACTCCTCGATTACCGCAAGGTGGACAAGCGCTTCGACCGCATCGTCTCGGTCGGCATGTTCGAGCATGTGGGCGTGCACCATTACGGCGAGTTCTTCGCCAAGATCAACGCGCTGCTCGACGACGACGGGCTGATGGTCCTGCATTCCATCGGCAAGATGAGCCCGCCCGGCACGGCGAGTCCCTGGCTGAGGAAATACATCTTCCCCGGCGCGTATTCCCCTGCCCTGTCGGAAGTCTTCCCCGTCGTGGAGCAGAACAGCCTCTGGGTGACGGATCTCGAATTCCTGCGCCTGCACTACGCCAAGACCCTGAACCACTGGCATCGACGCTTCGTGGCCAATCGCGCCAGAATCGCCGCCATGTATGACGAGCGTTTCTGCCGGATGTTCGAGTTCTATCTCATCAGCGCGGAGACGATGTTCACAAGCGGCAGCCAGCTCGTGTTTCACATGCAGCTCGCCCGCAAGCGCGACGCCGCCCCCATCGTGCGTGATTACATCACCGATCTGCAGCGTCATTACCGGCTGCAGGAGGCCGAGTGCCTGAAAGTTCTGAAAGGGACGGAGCTGACTCCTGCCTAAAGCATTTTCCGGCAAAACGGATCCGTTTTGCCGGAAAATGCGGCCACAAGGAGCGAGAGGCCACAGCTCCAGGACCGGCCACTTTCCTGCACGAATTTCAAGGTTATCGCCTCACTGACACCAGTGATGACCGCGACCCTGTCGAGAGGTGTCCGGGCATGGTCAAGCTCCTGTCTTGACCGGGAGAGAATTCCCGAACGCTTGCGGAGATGCCCAGGCCGGATGCACCGCTGGGCAATTGCCGCAGGCATGTCCCCCTCGGCGGAGAGGGGTGGAAGATTGACATGGATCAAGGTGGCTTCGCCCGTCTTGTGCAAGGACCCTGGATGCCCGTATCCGGACCAGGATTGCATCCGAAATGGTCCGATGTCTCTGACAGAGACAGGAGTCTGTCATGCGTCACGCATTGCTGGCCACCGTCGCCGCAACGGTCCTTGCTTTCAGCTTAGCCTCAGCCGGAGCACAAACTCAACGCCCGACCCCGCCTCCGGAGGGTTCCTCGACTGGAGGAGCCTCGCGCGACAAGAATGTCCCTGAGCGCCCAACGTCGTCGCCCGGGCAAACCCAAAGCCGCCCCGGTGAAGGGTCACCGGGGACCTCCAGGCCCGAGGCGGTCCCCGGACAGACGCGCAGCGGCGCGTCAGCCGAGCCGGGGCAGACAAACAAGGACGAAAAATCCTCTACAGGCGCCGAACAGCCGCCTTCCGGCCGGAAACCTGCGCAAGGCGCTTCCCAGAAACAGCCCGAGGAGAAGCCGTCTCAGGGGACGGCACAGACACCCTCGGAGCAGAAGCCACCTCAAGGAACGGCCCAGAAACCTGCTGAGCCAAGGTCGCCGCAAGAATCGCAACAGAAGCCTCCGGAGCAGCGTCCCGCCCAGGGCACATCGCAGCAACCTCCGGGACAAAAGCCCCAGCCGAGCGCATCCCAAGGCCGTCCTGAGGAGAAACCTTCTCAGGGCACGTCGCAACCTCCCTCCGGACAAAAGCCTTCGGAGGAGACCTCACAGAAGCCCACGGAGCGGCCCTCGCAAGGTTCGTCGCAGCCCCAGCCTGGCCGGCAACCTTCCGGCGCCGCGGGTAATGCCGCGCCCGGCTCTCAACAGACCCCATCAGCGACCACCGAGACCCAAGGCGGTGCAATGGGCGCGTTCTCCAACTCAAACATCAACACAGAGGAGCGTACACGGATTACCGAACACCTCGTCGAACGGGCGCCTCGTGTGAACAATATCAACATCACGATCAGGCCCGGAGAAACTCTTACGGAAGAGGTACCTTTGGCCGAGCTGCCGGACGACGTGGTGCATGTCGCGCCGCAGTACCGTGGCTATCGGTATTTCGTCGTGCGGGATGAGATCGTCATCGTCGAACCGCGAACCAAGAAGATCGTCGACGTGATCAGGTCATCAGGCGGCGCCGGCACGCAAAGGACGGAGAAGATCAACCTGTCGCCGGACAAGCGGACCCGCTTGAAAACGGAGGTCCTGCGACAAGTGCACGAGAGGGCTACCAAACGCATCGTGATACGCGAGGGAGAACGGTTGCCCCCGGATGTGGAGATCATCGACCTGCCCGCGGACGTCCTGGCCGAGTTCCCGGAACTGCGCGGCTATCGCATCGCGATCATTGAGGACGAGGTCGTTCTCGTCGAGCCGGAGACGAGGCAGGTCGTCGAGGTGATCCAATAGTCGCCCTTGGTGGCGCATTCGGCATGTGATGGGGTCCCGGCACCGCCTGCCGACCTGTGGCGGAGATGGCCCGTGGCATCGGCCTGCCTCGGGATGCCGTCGCCTGATCCCGTCAGCGAAGGGATGACCGGTGGCTCGCAAGGTGCTAAGCGACCAGCATGCTTGAAGGACTGCATCCCAACCGCCCGACCCACGTTTTCCGGATCACGACCGACGGGCGCTCCGCGCGCGCCATGACGGAGTTGATCGGCGAGATTTTCGATCCGGCAGAGACTGCCGTGGCTGCTTTCGAGACGGAAGATGACGGGCCTTGGCTGCTCGAGGCCTATTTCGCTCGCCAGCCGGACGAGAGCGCCATCCGCGACCTGTTGCGCCCCATCGTCGGTGCCGAGGCCGACAAAGGCGTTTTCCTTCCCCTCGACCAGCAGGATTGGGTGAAGGCATCGCTTGAAGGCCTCAAGCCCGTCCGCGCCGGACGCATGCTGGTTCACGGCTCCCACGACCGGGACCAGCGCCGGCCCAACGACCTTTCCATCGAGATCGAGGCGGCGCTCGCATTCGGCACGGGCCATCACGGCACCACCAAGAGCTGCCTTCTCGCCTTCGTCGATGAACTGAAGCTGCGCAGGCCCCGCCACGTGCTCGACGTGGGTACGGGCACCGGTATCCTCGCCTTCGCGGCGGCGAAGATTCTGAAACGGCCCGTGGTTGCGGGCGATATCGATCCGGAAGCGGTGCGCGTGGCGCGCGAGAATGCCCGGCTCAACGGGATCGATCCCTGGATGAGGCTCTATGTCGGGCCGGGTGTCCGCCACAGCCTCGCGAACCGTCCCGGCCGTTTCGACCTGATCTTCGCCAATATCCTGGCGAAGCCCTTGCGCATTCTGGCACCATCCCTGGCCCAAGTGGCGACGCGGGACGGCACGCTGATCCTGTCAGGGCTGCTGGGACGCGATGTTCCCGGCGTTCTGTCGGCCTATGCCGCGCAAGGGTGGCATCTTCAGCGCCGATACGACCTGGAAGGCTGGGTGGCCCTGGTGATGAAGCGGGGCGGCGCGCATCCGCGGCCCCACCGGGATTATTTCTAGTCCATCGGCACGTTCGGATAGCGCTTGGCCGGGGTCCGGTATGGCGGTTGTAACCGGATCATCCGAACTGATGGGGATCTTGCATGATCGGATCGAAAAGCGGTTCCCACTTTTCCTGAAAATGCTCTAGCGTGTCGCTTCCTCTCTTCCCCACATCGGTTTTTGCATCGAATGGCCCGCTTCCAGACTTTCGACGATTCCACCTCTCCCGCCCAAGGCCCCAAACGGATTGCCAAACTGCGGACAGAACTCTCCCGCCGGGGGTTCGAGGGCTTCATCGTGCCCCGGGCCGACGAACATCAGGGAGAATATGTGCCGAAGAGCGCGGAGCGGCTTGCCTGGCTCACCGGCTTCACCGGCTCCGCTGGCACCGCCATCATCCTCCATGACAAGGCCGCCCTCGTGGTCGATGGGCGCTACACGGTCCAGGCGGCCGAACAGGTGGACACCTCCGTCATCACGCCGGTCCAGATGGCCGAGACATCGGCGGAGGATTGGATCGCCGCCAATCTGCGCAGTGGCGCAACGCTGGCCTACGACCCCTGGCTTCATACGAGCGACGGCCTGAAGCGGCTGGAACAGGCTGCCGCCCGCGCCGGCGGTAAGTTTGCCCCGGTCGACATGAACCTCGTCGACGTGATCTGGATCGACCGCCCTGCGCCGCCGCAGGCGCCGGTTCGCCCCCACCCTCTCGAATATGCCGGTGAGACCGCCACCTCCAAGCTCCAACGCATTCGCGACAAGATGGCCGAGGCGAAAGTGGATGCGCTCGTCGTCTCCGACCCGCACAACCTCGCCTGGGCTTTCAATCTGCGCGGCGGCGATATCGGACACACGCCTCTCCCCCTCGGCTATGCCATCATCCCGAAGGAGGGCCGCGCCGGCCTGTTCTTCGACCCCGCGAAGATGACGAACGAGGCCGGCTCCGCCGTGGGCGAGCTCGCCGATTTCGTCGACATCTCCCATTTTCAGGGCGCACTCGATTCGCTGGGCCAAGCGAAGGGCAAGATCCGCATCGATGCGGCAACCGGTGCCGTGGCGCTGATCCGGCGCATCGAGGCGGCGGGCGGTTATGTCGATGTGGGAGCCGACCCGACAAGCCTGATGAAGGCGGTCAAGAACCAGGCGGAGATCGCAGGCTCCCGGTCTGCCCACCTTCGCGACGGCGCGGCCGTGGCCCGTTTTCTCGCCTGGCTCGACCGGGAAGCCCCGCGCGGCCAACTGACGGAGATCGATGCAGTCGATGCGCTTGAAGCGTTCCGCGTCGAGACGGGCGCGTTGAAGAACGTCTCGTTCCCCTCGATTTCGGGCGCCGGCCCCAATGCCGCCCTGCCCCACTATCGCGTCAGCCGCTCCAGCAACCGGCGCATCGAGAACAACGGGATCTTCCTGATCGATTCCGGCGCGCAATACGAGGACGGCACGACGGACATCACCCGCACGATCATCGTGGGCGAGCCCACGGCGGAGATGAAGGACCGCTTCACCCGCGTGCTGAGAGGCCACATCGCCATTGCCCGCAGCGTCTTCCCGAAAGGCACGAGCGGCGCACAAATCGATGCCTTCGCCCGGCAGCCCTTGTGGGAGGCGGGCCTCGATTTCGACCACGGCACCGGCCACGGCATCGGCAGCTATCTCTCGGTGCACGAAGGACCGCAGCGCATCGCCAAGACCGGGCTCACGCCGCTGGAAGTGGGCATGATGCTGTCGAACGAGCCGGGCTTCTACAAGCAGGGCGATTACGGCATCCGCATCGAGAACCTGATCCTCGTGGAGCCCCACACGATTGCAGGCGGAGACCGAGAGATGATGGGTTTCGAGACCCTGACCTTCGCGCCCATCGACCTGCGCCTCGTCGAGCCCTCGCTCATGACGGCGGATGAGATCAAGTGGCTCGACGCCTACCACGCCGAGGTGCGCGAGAAGATCGCTCCGCATGTGGATGCGGAAACCCGCGCCTGGCTCGAAAAGGCGACCCGGCCTGTCGGCTAGATGGGCTTGTCCCCTGTCATTCCGGGGCGCCTTAGGCGAGCCCGGAATGACAGTAGGGGTTTCGACCCGACGTTCAATAAAAACGCCTCAAAAAACGCCTCAGAAAAAATTTCGCAGCAGCACCACCGACGCGACGCCCACGGCGACCGTGGCGAGAAGCGGGAGCCTGAAGGCTACGAACGCCGTAATGGCAGCCGCGATGGCCTCCGCCCATCCGGTCGTCAGCGCGGTAGGCGCGATGACGGCGACCAGCACGGCGGGCGGAATGGCGTCGAAAGCCGCCTTCGCGCGTCCCGTGAGCGCCAGCCGGTCGGCCACCAGCAGGCCGGCGATGCGGGTGAAGTAGGTCACAACCGCCATGGCGAGGATGGCGAGGAGGGTCGTGGTATCGACGCTCATGCGTACACCTCCTTACCAGCTGCGAAATAAGCGGCTCCGATCCCGGCCAGCGCGCCCGAGGCCACATGCCAGGGTGCGCCGATGAAGTGGTGGACCAGCGCCGCCACTGCCGCACTGACCCCAACAGTCACAAACGTTACGCGACTTTTTCCGAAGCCTGCGACGAGTCCGATGAAGAGAGCCGTGAAGGCGAAATCGGCCCCGAACCGGGCCGGATCGCCGAGGAAGGAGCCGAGTATCGCGCCAAGCGTCGTCGAGACCAGCCAATTGAAGTAGAGAACCGCCGCCATGACCGCCCAATAGATACCCGTAACGGGTCGGTCGAGGGCACGGCGCTCGGAGAGCGCCCAGGATTCGTCGGTCATGAAGAAGAAGGCGAGGAACTTCTCGCCTCGGCTCATCCTGACCTTGGGTGACAGGGATGCGCCCATCAGCACATGGCGCACATTGATGAGGAAGGTCCCGAACGCCAGGGCGACGATAGGCGCGGGGCTGATCCATGTCTCGATGGCGGCGAATTGCGCGCCACCTGCAAAGACCAGGGCCGACATGAGCGCGACCTCCGCCGGCGTCAGCCCTTTCGCGACCGCGACCGCGCCAAAGAGCAGGCCGATGGGGATGGCCGCGATGGCGGCAGGCGCGATATCGCGCAGACCCGCCCGCGCATCGCGCCCGTAAGACGATGTATAGGGATTGGCTTGATCCATGTTCATGCCCGTTTTCCCGCCTTATGCCGGATGGAAAGCGAGCGGTCTTGGATGAAAGTGCCTTTTCACGCGGCGCGGTAGGTACCCGGTGTCACACCCATGCGGGCCTTGAAGACCCGGTTGAGATGGCTCTGGTCGAAAAACCCGCAAGCCGTGGCAACATCGCCCGGCATCTCGCCCCGTTCGAGCAGCCGGCTCGCCGCGCGGAAGCGGCGATCGATGAGATAGGCATGGGGTGTCAGCCCGGTTTCCTTCCGGAAGGCGCGAATGAAATGGCTGCGCGACAATCCGGCCATGGCAGCAAGCTTTGCCAGTTCGGCCTCCTGGCTCAGATGCGTATCGAGATAGTCCCGCACACGGGCGATGCTCTGCGAGCCGTAATGCAGGGGCGCGGGCCCGTCGAGATCGGCCCAGCGGATGATGAGCTGAGAGAGAAAGGCGATAAGGCGCGTGTCCTGCTCCATCTCCGATGTCCAGGTCTCGTCGAGGCACAGGCAGGCATGGAGCCGGGCATGGGCGAGAGCGAGTTCCGTATCCGTGATGACCGATTGCCTGAACCAGGGCGGGCGCGTCAGGGGACGTCCGGCCACATCCTCCGCGAGTTCCTGCATCAGCTCCGCCGAGGGGTAGAACGTCCGATACTCGAAGCCCCCGCCATAAGGCTCCCCGTCATGGATCTCGTCCGGGCATACGACGGCGATGGAGCCCGCCCCCGCATAACGCTGCTCGCCGCGATGGTAGAAGGTCTCGCAGCCCGCCAGGACCAGCGCAATCGCATAGGTTTCGTGGCTGTGCCGGGCATAGGAGTGCCGGCGGAAGGTCGCGCGCAGGCAATCGAGGCCGTGATGCCGCGGCACCCGCCAGAAATGCGTCACGTCGCCTGATGCTCGCACCAGATCGGGATCAAGCGAAAATTCGGGACTGATGACCGTCATGCCAGCCAGAATGCCACATCAGGAGCGGCGCGTCTTGCACAGGAATATCCTGCACAGGAATATCAATGACGTCCCACGAGCGCGAACCAGCCGTCCTCGTCCATGACCTGGACATTGAATTCCTTGGCCTTGTCGAGCTTTGAGCCGGCTCCGGGCCCCGCCACCACGATGTCCGTCTTCTTGGACACGGAGCCCGCGACCTTGGCGCCCAGGCGCTCGGCCATGGCCTTGGCCTCCTCGCGGGTCATCTGCTCGAGGGATCCTGTGAAGACCACGGTCTTGCCCGCAACGGGCGAATCTGAGGCGGCGGCTTCCATGGGCACCGTCGTCACCTCGGCGAGGAGCGCGTCGAGCATCTCCTCGTTATGTTTCTCCTTGAAGAACTCGACGATGGCTTCCGCCACGACAGGACCGATGCCGCCGATGGCGGTGAGCTCCGCATGAGCCTCCGATTCCGGATCGGCCGCGGCCTTCGCGGTTTCGCGCAGGGCTTCGAAGGTGCCGAAATGGCGCGCGAGCAGCCGCGCCGACGTCTCGCCGATATGGGGAATGCCCAGGGCAAAGATGAAACGGTTGAGGTCGATAGTGCGGCGCGCCTCGATGGCGGCGAAGAGGTTTCGGGCGCTGGTCGCACCCCACCCTTCCCGGTTCTCCAGCCGCTTGAGACTGCGGGCGTTGCGCGCCTCCAGGGTGAAGATCTCCTGCGGGCTCCGGATCAATCCTTCCGCATAGAATTCCTCGATCCTCTGTCCGCCCAGGCCTTCGATATCGAAGGCGTTGCGGGAGACGAAATGCTTCAGCCGCTCGCGGGCCTGGGCCGGGCAGATGAGGCCGCCCGTGCAGCGGCGGACCGAATCCTCCCTGCCCGTCCGCGGATTGACCTCGCGCACCGCGTGGCTGCCGCAGGCGGGGCAAATGGTTGGAAAGTGATAGGGCTTGGCGTCTGGCGGACGCTTGTCGAGCACCACGTCGAGCACCTTGGGGATCACGTCGCCGGCCCGCAGCACCACCACCGTGTCGCCGATGCGGATATCGACGCCGTTGCGGATCGGCTGTCCGTCCCCACCGATACCCTTGATGTAATCCTCGTTGTGGAGCGTCGCGTTCGACACGACGACACCGCCGACCGTGACGGGCTTCAGCTTGGCGATGGGATTGAGGGAGCCGGTGCGCCCCACGTTGATCTCGATATCATCGAGGACCGTCACCGCCTGCTGTGCCGGGAACTTATGCGCCAGCGCCCAGCGTGGCGAGCGCGAGACGAAGCCGAGCCGCGTCTGCAGCCCGAGATCGTTCACCTTGTAGACGACGCCGTCGATATCGTAGCCGAGATTGGCCCGGTCGGTTTCGATGGCATGGTAATGCGCCAGCAACTCCTCCACGCTGGAACAGAGGCGCGTAAGCGGATTTGTCCGGAAGCCGAAGGATTTGAGGGCCTGGATCATGCCATGCTGCGTGTTTGCCGGCATGGCGCTCACCTCGCCCCAGCCATAGGCGAAAAAACATAATGGGCGCGACGCGGTGATCGCCGGGTCGAGCTGGCGCAAGCTGCCTGCGGCGGCGTTGCGAGGATTGGCGAAGAGCGGCTTTCCGGCGGTCGCCTGCCGCTCGTTGATGGCCGCGAAATCCTTGTGCGAGAGATAGACTTCGCCCCTCACCTCGAACACGTCCGGGACTTTCGATCCCTTCAGGGTCTGAGGGATATCGTCGACCGTGCGGGCATTGGCCGTCACATCCTCGCCCACGGTCCCGTCGCCCCGCGTGGCGGCACTGACGAGTTTTCCGTCCTCGTAGCGTAGGCTCAGGGACAAGCCGTCGATCTTCGGCTCGGCGGTGAAAACCAGCGGCGTCTCGGGCTTGATCTGCAGGAAGCGGCGGATGCGCTCGACGAACTCCTCCACCTCGGTGTCCTCGAACCCGTTCGCCAGCGAGAGCATCGGCGCCCGGTGCCTGACCTTCGCGAATTTTTCGGACGGCTTGGCGCCGACCCTCTGCGTCAGGCTCTCGGTGGATGTCAGCTCAGGAAACTGCGCCTCCAGCGCCTCATAGCGCTGGCGCAGGGCGTCATATTCCGCATCCGAGACAGACGGCGCATCCTCTTCGTAATAGCGCTTGTCATGCTCAGCGATTTCACGGCCAAGCGATTCATGCTCGGCCTGCGCTTGCGAGAGGGTCAGTTGGTCGACAGGAGTTTCGAGAGAGGTTTTGTGTCGGGCCATGATCGAATCGAGGTTGAGGTCGATTGAACCATAGCGCTCTGGACGAGACTCTCCAGAGCCATGGGCGCCGAACCGCGGGGCGGCCCGACGCCTGGATGCGGCGAAAGCCTACTGCCCGCGGCTCTTGAGCCAGGCCTGCATTTCGGCGATTTCGCGCTCCTGCTCACGGATCACGTCGGTGGCCCATTTGCGCACCTGTTCGTCCTTGCCGTATTGCAGAACCACCTTCGCCATGTCGATCGCCCCCTGGTGATGAGGGATCATTCCGCGCACGAAGTCGACATCCGGATCGTTCGAGAACACGATGTCCATATCGCGGTGCATCTTGGTGTTCGCATCACGATACGCGCTGGTGGCCTGCGTGTCGGTCGCTGGCGCGCTCGTGGACATCGAGTGCCCCGAATGGCCACCATGAGTGCCCTGCGCGAATGCGGCAACAGGAGTGGCGGCAACAGCAAGAACGAGCGCCAGGAAACGGATTTTCATGGGGATTCTCCTTGGAAGTGTGTCAGCCGAGAGGTTGCATGAGGGGCTGGGCCGGGTAGCCGGCTTCCTTCAATGCATCCAAAAGCCTCGCCTCCGACCGGGCCGACCTCACGTCGATCTCGCGGCGCTCGAGGTTCGGCGCGATCCGCGCCGTGCGGTCGATATCGTGAATGGCACGCATCACGGCACCAAGGCAGCCGCCACATTTCATGTCGGGAATGTAGAAAAGGGACATATCGAGATCCTTGATTTGCTTAGATCTCAGGCGTTGTAGACCTTCCCACGATGGCAAGGTCAAGCGCCTTTCCGCACCAAGGCGGACATTGACATGAACGCTCGCATCCCGCTCAAAGCGGAGGCTCTGGGGCTACCAGCCCCAGAGCGAATGAAGCGTTCTCGATGGCCGTGCTCGCCCCGGAAGCGGGAACTGGCCTCCTCGAAAGTCTCCTGGCCGCATGCTTCGCCGAACCGGAATCCCTTCGCCGGAAATGTACTAGAGCATCGGACGGTTAAACGGACGCATATCCGGCAGCCCTGAGGAAGTTCCAACACTCGTGCGACTCAAACAAATCGCAGATGTCGCCGAGGGCGCGCCAGAGCGCGTCGAACGTTCGGGCCTCGGCCTTGCGCAGGCGCGCTTTG